>JAQBVH010000218.1 GCA_027623615.1 Planctomycetota bacterium
GACGTGCTGCTGCAGCGCCGCGTGGAGGCCAGCGAGCCGATCGGCGCGGACGATCCTGTCCAGGTTGCCCAGGCGCTGGCCCGCGCGCTCGAGGTCGTGGTCGAGGGGGCTGCGGGAGCTGCCGTGGCTGCACTCATGGCCGAGGAGTAGCCCGCCGATAGACTGGGAGTCGTGCGCTTGCTCCTGCTCCTGATCGTGCTCGTCCTGCCCGTCCGGGCCTCGGACGAGGCCAATCACTTCCTCGTTCCCAAGCGACGGGCGCTCGTCGTCGGAGCGAGCAAGTACGACGACTTCGGCAACCTGGCCTACGCGGCGAGTGACGCGAGGAAGATCGCAGCGCTGCTCGAGGAGCAGCTCGGCTTCGAGGTCACCCTGCTCCACGACGGCGACCCGCTACCCGGTGAGCTCGATCGACACTATCGCGCTCGCCTGCCAAGCGGCGACCGCATCGTCGCGACCCTGCGCGAGCTCGTCGCCAAGTCCACGGACGCGGATCAGTTCCTCTTCTACTACTGCGGCCACGGGGAAGGTCGCGCCGATGGCGACGTCCTGATCCCACGCGACCTGGTCGAGGGGAGCGAAGACCTCTACGCCATTCCGATCCGAGACCTGATCGTCAAGGAGCTCGCGCCGATCAACAACGCGGTCGTGATGATCGATGCCTGTCGCTCCGGGGAGTTCGGGAGCGACATCAAGGACCTGGAGGGCTCCGGTGTCAGCGTCTTGCTCGCCTGCAGCGCGGGCCAGGTGGCGCACGAGACCAACGCAGCTGGCGGCGGCATCTTCACCTCGGCGGTGATCGAGGCCTTCATGACCGCGTACGACGAGCGCATGGGGGGGCTCTGGTTCTCGAAGATCGCGGGCCGTGTGCAGGCCCTCGTTCCGCCGATGGCGCCCCGCGGAGTGGAGCAGGTGCCCCAGTTCGTCGGAGGCGACGACGTCCTCGTGGACGCCCTGCTCGGAGACGACGCCGGTGTACTCCTGGACCGGATCCGCAACGCAGAAGTCAGCGGCTGGGATACCCAGGCCATCCTGACGGTCACGGCCGAGCTGTGGCACCAGCAGGAGTTCGAGCAGGCGGTCAACCTGCTCGAGTTCGTCGATCAGGACGTCCGCTTCCACGCCGAGGAGCAGGGCGAGCGGCCCCTCCTGATGCGCCTCGCGGAGCTCTACCGCCTGCGCGGAGACATGGTGGCGTTGTCCGCGACCCTGGAGCGGGTCCGCAAGGACGCGCCGGGCACTCGCGACGGGTGGCTGGCTGCGGTGGTGGACGACACCGGGGCGTTGAACCTGTTCGGGCGGGCCCACGCGGCGCGCGAGCTGTGGGCCACGGACGAGGAGCTCCCGTTCGACACCAGGCTCGAGATGATCGGTGTCCTCACGCAAGCCGGCGACATCGCCACAGCGGCGTCGATCGCGCGCAACCTCGCGGACCTCGTGCCGGCGGAGGACGCGCGCGCACACGCCTACGTGAGCGCCACCCTCGCGGCAAGAGAGGGACGTGCCTCCGAGGCCTTCTTGCAGTTCCACGAGGGGCGCAAGAAGGCGGGGCACTTCCCGACGGACGAGACCTTCTATCTCTGCGAGTACCGCCTGCTCCAGCTGCTCGGCGAGCGCGACCTAGCCCTCGACTGCGCAGGTGAAGCCGCGACGAGGTTTCCCGACGAGGGGTATTGGAGGCTCCACGTTGCCCACGCCATGCGCCTGGTCGCGAACACCAGGAGTGGCCTGAGCCTGGTGCAGCAGCTCGAGCTCTACGACCAGGCCCACGAGCACATCGCCGCCGCCCTGACGCTGGAGCTGGCGCCGGATGACGTGCTCACCGCGGTGGCCCTCGACGGCGCCCGTGCCCTCGAGCTGGTCCGCCTGGTCGAGCCCTACGTCGAGCTCTATCCGGACGCGTGGCAGCCGGCCCTGGCCCTCGCCTTCACGGGGCATGAGGAGCTCAACGAGCAAGGCGAGGGCGTCTACAAGGAGGCCGTGCGCGTCGCTGCGGAGGTGCTCTCCCCACACCCGGCTTCCGTCTACCTGCGCATCGTGCGTCTGACGTACGAGGGGGCCCAGGAGCAGATCCTGCGCGCGCAGGCCGAGATCGACCCGACGGCGGCTCCCGACCCGCAGCTCCTCGATCAGTTCACGCACCTCGGCCAATTCCTGTACGGGCGCTTCTACGAGTACCTGGATGGCCTGGCCCTGGAGCCCGAGGCGTGGGAGGTCTTCCAACGCCTGTCCCAGCTCGTCCAGGACGACGAGGGCTTCGTGCGCACCTTCGAGGCCGTCCACGGACGCGCGATCGATCGCGGCGACCTGCCGGTTCCCCTGGTCTACCCGGCGGCCCTCTCGTACCTGGCCACCAATCGCCTCGAGCGCTACCGCCAGCTGCGCGCTTGCATCCCGTTTCCCTGCGAGGCGGCAGCGGACCTCGCCTGGGCCGAGGCCGTCCACCTGGTCGCGCTGGGTGAGGACGATCAGGTGCGTCAGTTCCTCGACTCGGCGCCGCCGCCCCCCTCCGAGCAGCTGCGCAGCGCACAGCACGCGGTGCGGATCTTGCTCGCGGCCCGTGAAGGGGATCGCGCCAGCGTCGATCGGCACTACGCCGAGCTCGAGGACATGCGCAGCCCATACTGCTTCCCCCTGCTCGTGCTGGCCCTGATCGAGCTCGACGCCGAGGAGGCGACCGCTCCCTATTGGCAGCTGTTCAGCTGGGTCGCGCCGGGTGGTGCCATCGGAGCCTACGCCGCTGCGCTCGCGCACCATCCCGTACCGAGCGCGCTGGGTACCTTCGCTGCCCTGCGCCCGCAGTCTCCCTACACTCAGGAGTTCACCTTCGCCGAGGAGCCCGGCCGAAAGGGGTTCAAGGGCAGCTATGCCTACGAGGTCCACCCGCTGCTCGCCGAGGGCCGTTTCCTCGAGGTCGAGGGCTGGACGCTCTACCTGGACCAGGGTCGCAATGGCTACATGAACGGCAGCCTGGTCGACGAGAGCGCGGGGGACGAGGCCCCGCGCTGGTTGATCGCGGGCCGCGTGGACGAGTACGGCAACCTCTCGGGCACGGTCGATCGCGAGGACCCCCAGGGGCGCAAGCTCCAGATCTTCGCCAAGCTGCACCCGCTGGCGCAGCTCGAGGCCGACGCGGAGATCGTCGAGGCCTTCGCCGTTTACGACGAGGAGGGGGCCCGCGTCGACCTGCGCGGAGTCTTCCTTCCCGAACAGGACTGACCCTCGTTCGTGACGCCGTCCCCCAAGCGCTTGCGCGCGAACGTCGCGCGCATTCAGGCGATGAGCTTCGCCTGGATGTTCATGCTGTTGATGCCGGTCATCGTGCCGTACTTCAACAGCCATGGGCTGTCGATGGAGCAGGTCTACCAGCTCCAGGCGATCTTCGCGGTGTCGATCGTCGTGTTCGAGGTGCCGTCGGGGTACGTCTCCGACCTGCTCGGGCGCAAGGGCTGTCTGGTCGTCGCCGCGCTGCTGCGCGGCGTGGCCTTCACGTTGCTCGCGTGGGTCGACACCTTCTGGGGCTTCGCGGCCTTCCAGTTCACGGCGGCGATCGCGGTCAGCCTCTACTCGGGCTCCGACGTGGCCCTGCTCTACGACTCCCTCGAGGCGCTCGAAGACCTGGAGGGTCGTCGCCGCGTGCTCGGTCGGCGTCTGCTCTGGATGCAGAGCGGCGAGACCACCGCCGCCCTTGTCTGGAGCGCCGTGACCATCCTCACGTTGGAGGACCTGGCCTGGGCCAACGCCATCGCCGGATGGGTGCCGTTCCTGATCACCCTGACCCTGGTCGAGGTCCCGCGCCGCACCCTCGAGAAGTCCAAGCACCTGGCCAACGTGCGCCTGATCCTGCGCGAGATCTTCGGCGCGAGCCGGCTGATGCGGTTGATCATGCTCAACCTGATCCTCTACGGCCTCGCGACGCTCCTGGCTGTCTGGGCCTTCCAGGGCTACTGGGAGGCGACCAACGTCAACCTGCGCCTCTTCGGGTGGCTGTGGGCCGCCTACAACCTGCTGGTGGCCCTGGTGGGGCGCGTGGCGCACCGCATCGAAGCGCGCCTCGGAGCTGCGAACACCACCCGGCTGATCGGTCTGCTGCCCGTGCTGGGCTACTCGGGCATGGCCCTGTGCGCCCTCGGCGCGACTCCGCTGCTGACGGTGGTCGGCGTGCTCTTCGGGTTCTGCTTCCAGATCGGGCGCGGCTTGACCCAGGTCGTGATCAAGGACGCGCTGAACACCCGCGTGCGCACGGAGCTGCGCGCGACTGCGAACTCGATCTCGAGCCTCGGGGTGCGCCTGGCGTTCGCCGTCCTCGGACCGGCCATGGGCTTCCTGATCGACGGCTACGACTATCCGATGGCCCTGGCGGCCTTCGCCGGGCTGTTCGCCGTGATGGCCCTGTGGCTCAACCGCGCCCTGGCCCGCGAGCTCGGGGATGCCCGCACGATGAGCTATCCTCACGCCCCGTGAAGCGCCGCACCCTGAAGAAGCTCACCATCGCCTTCCTCGTCCCGACCGCGTTGGCGATCGGCGCGGAGCTCTATCTGCGCAGCAAGGTGCCGCGCTGCGGGGTGACGCCTTTTCGGCTGAGCGCGACGCCGGGGCTCGACAGCGAGTTTCGGCCGGGCTTCTCGACGCTCTACAAGGGCTTCGAGGTCAGCTGGAATTCCGACGGCTACCGCGGGCCCGAGTTCCCCGCCAAGGCAGAGGGCAAGCTGCGCGTCGCGCTGATCGGCGACTCGTTCGTGTTCGGGACCGCGGTCGATCTGCCGGACACGCTGGCGGTGCGCCTCGAGGCGGAGAGCACCGACGTTCAGGTCCTCAACTTCGGAGTCCCCGGCTACAACGCCGAACACGTCGCCGCGGTCCTCGAGGCGGACGCCTTGGCCCAGGACCCCGACCTCGTCCTCTACGTCTTCTACAACAACGATACGAACCCGCCGGTCCACTGGAAGGAGATCGATCCCGAGGGGGTGATCGATGGCATGCACGGCTTCCCAGCCGGGTCGGCGCTCTTGCAGTGGCTCAACGTGCGCGGAAAGCAGCTCGCCCTGCGCTGGTTCGACTGGCAGCTCGCGCGGGCCACGGCCGAGGGCGCGGAGAAGATGTGGAAGCTCGAGGGGCGCGCGCGGGTCGAGCCGCCGCTGCGCCGCATGCAAGCGCTCTGCGCCGAGCGTGACGTGCGCTTCGTGGTGGTCGCCTATCCCATGCTGACCAAGGTCGGGAACAACCCCTTCCGGCCAGTGGACGAGGGCATGCTCGAGCTGTGCGGCGAGCTGAGCATCGAGCACTACGACCTGCTCGCCGCGTTCGGTGACGAGCGCGACCTCACCAGGTACTGGGCCAGCGTTTTCGACACGCACCCGAACGGTGACGCGAACCAGCTCGTGGCCGAGCACCTTGCCGCGCTCCTGAGCGGTCAGTAGCGACGAGGTTTCGAGCAGGCGTGTTCCGTCATTCGTGCGCATTCCGCGCACATGGCTGCATCGAATCGAACACGGGACGATCCGGTTTCGTGTCCGTTCACCACACCAGACCTGCCTTTCGCAGAAGTGCCTGAAACCCGCGCCGTGTTCTGGGTAGAGGTCAGCGATGCCCCCTTGGGCCCGCTTCCCGGGCCTGGCAACGAACGTCCTCAAGGGTTCCGCGGATCTGGCCGACACGGGCCCCGTGCGGTACCTACTCGTAACGATCACGGCCTTTCTGGGCGCGTGCATGTCGACGCGGAATGCTCCCGTCATGACGACTCTGATCAGTCACCCCGCAGGGGCGACCTGCACCACGGAAGACGGCGAGGTGTTTACCTTGCCGGCGGCCGTGCCGTGCCACCCCGAGGGGGCGACCCGCTTCGAGGTGACCCTGCCCGGTCACGCGCCGCGCTCGGTGCTGGTCACGGCGGGTGTCGCGCGACCGTCGCTCTCGAGCCTGTTCCTGGTCGACATGGTCGGCGGGTTGGTCGGGGGCGCGGCCGGGGTCGAGGTGACCGTCGTCGAAGGTGCCGCGACGATCGAGCTGGAGCCCATTCCCGCACCGACGGTGGACTCGGGCTTCCACGTGGAGCTCACCTCGCAGGCCGCGGTCCCACCTCGGGACGAGGTCTTCGACATGCGCTCGAACGACGGCTCGTCGATCGGCTCGCTGCCGTC
>JAQBVH010000219.1 GCA_027623615.1 Planctomycetota bacterium
GCCTACCAGGTCGCCGAGCAAGCCCTCGCGCTCGACCCTCGCTCGCCCCAGGGCTGGATGTACTTCGCGGCGCACCTGGCGCGCTTCCGGACCTCGGTCGAGACCGACCCGGATCCGGCCAACCGGCGCTACTGGTTCCGCGCGGCGCTCGACTTGCTCGAGCGGGGCAAGGCGCAGTGCAGCGACCCGGGCTACCTGGCGCTGACCCAAGGGCTCTACCTCACGACCGTCGAGCTGATCGAAGAGGAGGGTCCCGGCATCGGTTGGCCCGGCGGCGCAGAGGGCGCTTGGGCCGAGGCCGACGAGGCCTTCGCCGAGGCCAAGCGCCTCGGCAGGGACCCGTTCGCAGGACCCCTCAGCGCACCCCGCGAGTAGGGCTCCCAGCTCCCTCCACGCCTGCTAACCTGCGCCCATGCCCTGCCTACTCGCCCAGAGCCTGGTGCGCGGTCTCTTCGAGGACGTGGGGTACCTCGCGCCGTTCCTGATCCTGTTCCTGGCAGGCTGCGGCCTGCCGGTTCCGGAAGAGGTCACGATGGTCGGCTCGGGCTTCCTCGTCTTCCGCGGCGAGGTCGAGTTCCTGCCGATCGTGCTCACCTGCTACACGGCGACCCTGCTCGGCGACTCGGTCCCCTTCTGGCTCGGGCGACGCTACGGCATGAGCGCCCTGCGCTTCCGCTGGGTCGCCAAGATGATCCACCCCGAGCGCATGGCCCTGCTCGAGGAGCGCTTCGACCGCCACGGCAACTGGGCCGTGTTCACCTGCCGCTTCCTCCCCGGAGTGCGCCTGCCGGGCTGGTTCCTGGCGGGAACCCTGGGCATGTCCTACCCGCGCTTCCTGCTGATCGACGGCATCGCCGCCGCGATCATGACCCCGCTCTGGGTGCTGATCGGTCGCGCCGCCGGGGGGCACATCGACCAGCTGGAGTCCACCGTGCAGGACCTCCACCAGTGGCTCGGGTTCGGGGTGCTGGCCCTGGGCGTGACCCTGGTGATCTGGATGCTGGTGCGCCGGCATGAGCGTCAGGTGATCGCCCAGGACGGAGAAGAGCTGGAACGCCCGGGCGAGGATCGCAAGGATCCGTGACGGTCCCTCGGTTGGGCCATCCTTCCGGGGCCCAGCACCGCGACCCAAACCCGTGCGAACCCGCCCCGCATTGACAGGTTGTCGCACCCCCCTGTCGGAGCCTGCTCCGGTTGACCGGATCCGTCCCGCCTGTATCCTCTTTGGCCTCCATCACGGGGCACAGGCCCCGAACGACCCCCATCGGACCCCTTAACTTCCCCGCTTGCCACTCGGGGACGATCCCCCATGGACCCGAACCAATTCCTGTACGTCAGTGCGGGAGCTGCGGCCCTCGCCCTCGTCTTCGCCTTCCTGAAGTACTCCTCGATCATGAAGGAGGACGCGGGTTCGGAGAAGATGCAGGAGATCTCCAAGCTCATCCAGGAGGGCGCCGCCGCATTCCTCGGTGCGGAATACAAGTGGTTGTCCGTCTTCGTGGTCGTCGTCGCGATCGCGATCGGCGTCTCCCCGGCGGAGGGACTGGGCGCGAAGACCGCGATCGCCTTCGTCAGCGGCGCGGTGGCCTCCGGCCTGGCGGGCTTCTTCGGGATGCACACGGCCACCCGCGCGGCGGTGCGCACGACCCAAGCCGCGACCAAGAGCCTGCAGGACGCCCTCAAGGTCTCCTTCAGCTCCGGCGTGGTCATGGGCATGTGCGTGGTCGGCCTGGGTCTGCTCGGCGTCGCGGGCTTCACCATCGCCTACGCCGTTGACGGAAAGCTGAACCCGACGATCCTGTCGCAGGTGCTCGGCTTCAGCTTCGGCGCCTCCTCGATCGCCCTGTTCGCGCGCGTGGGCGGCGGCATCTTCACCAAGGCCGCCGACGTCGGCGCCGACCTGGTCGGCAAGGTCGAGGCGGGCATCCCCGAGGACGACCCCCGCAACCCCGGCACGATCGCCGACAACGTCGGCGACAACGTCGGTGACGTCGCGGGCATGGGCGCCGACCTGTTCGAGAGCTACGTGGGCTCGATCATCGCGGCCATGACCCTGGGCGTCGCCCTGGGATCGGCTGGGATGCAGATGAACCTGGCCATGCTGCCCCTGGCCATCGCGGCCTGCGGCATCGTCGCGTCCGCGGTCGGCACGTTCTTCGTTGCCGCGAAGGACGAGCACGGCCTGCACTCGGCCCTGTTCCGGGGCCTCCTGGTCGCCTCGGTGATCGTGGTCGGCGCCACCTGGCTCCTGACCAACGTGGTCTTCGACCTCGAAGGGCTGCACGTGCTCACCAAGTCCGTCAGCGGCAACGACATCTTCTTCGCGGTCGTCGCGGGCCTCGCTGGCGGCGTGATCATCGGCAAAATCACCGAGTACTACACCGCCATGGAGGGCAAGCCCGCCCAGTACATCGCCAAGCAGTCCCAGACGGGCCCGGCGACGAACATCATCCATGGCCTTGCCACGGGCATGGAATCGGTCATGGCGCCGGTGGTCGTGATCTGCATCTCGATCTACGCCGCTTACGAGTTCGCGGGCGTCTACGGCGTCGCCATCGCGGCGGTCGGCATGCTCTCGACCCTCGGCATCAGCCTGGGCATCGACGCCTACGGCCCGGTGGCGGACAACGCCGGCGGCATGGCCGAGATGGCCGAGCTGCCCCCCGAGGTCCGCCAGCGTACGGACGCCCTGGACGCGGTCGGCAACACCACCGCCGCCATCGGCAAGGGCTTCGCCATCGGCTCGGCTGCCCTGACGGCCCTGGCCCTGCTCTTCTCCTTCACGGCCATCGCGAAGACGAAGGACCCGACCTTCCAGCTCGTGCTGACCGACCCGAAGGTCATGATCGGCCTCTTGCTCGGCGGCGCGCTGCCCTTCCTGTTCAGCGCGATGACGATGCGCGCGGTCGGCAAGGCCGCCTTCGAGATGGTCGAGGAGATCCGGCGTCAGTTCCGTGAGATCCCCGGGATCCTCGAGGGCACGGCCAAGCCGGACGCCGCCCGCTGCGTCGAGATCTCGACCGCCGGCTCCCTCAAGCAGATGATCCTCCCCGGCGCCCTCGCGGTGCTCGCGCCGATCGCCATGGGCTTCTGGGACGTCTCCGCCCTCGGCGGCATGCTCGCCGGCGCCCTGGTCTCCGGTGTGATGATGGCCATCTTCATGGCCAACGCCGGCGGTGCCTGGGACAACGCCAAGAAGTACATCGAGAACGGCGCAGAAGGCGGCAAGGGCTCGGAAGCCCACAAGGCCGCGGTCGTCGGCGATACGGTCGGTGACCCCTTCAAGGACACCTCTGGTCCCTCCCTCAACATCCTGGTCAAGCTGATGACCGTGGTGTCCCTGGTGTTCCTGCCCTGGTTCATCGCGTAAAGGACTGCTGTCATCGAACCTCGCCAGCTCGCGGCCGCTGCCGCCCACCTCGCCGACCTCAAGAAGGCCACCGACATCCGCGTCTACGACGTGGAGGAGCAGCTCAAGTTCGCCGACTACTTCGTCGTCGTGACGGCCCAGTCACGTCCCCAGGTCAAGGCGATCTACAACGAGCTGCACGTGCGCCTCAAGGCGGCTGGTGAGCTGCACTCGAAGGCCGAGGGCATGGACCTCGGCTGGTGGGTGCTGCTCGACTACATGGACGTCGTCGTCCACATCCAGCAGACGGAGGCGCGCGAGTACTACGGTCTGGACATCCTCTACTCGGAGTGCCCGCAGCTCGACTGGCAAGAGGTCGAGCTCCCGGAGCTGCCCGAGCCGAGGGCCCACGCGGCCGAGTAGGTCGTGCGCCGTTTCGGCCTGATCCTGATCGCGCTCGGTGCCTGTTCGGCGCCGGGCGCGAATTCGTTCTAGAAGGACGACCGCCCGCCGAACATCCTGGTCGTCATGGTCGACGACCTCGGCTGGCAGGACACCTCCCTGCCCCTCGAGGACGAGCCGACCGAGTTCAACCGGCGCTACCGCACGCCGAACGTCGAGGCCCTCGCCGCGCGCGGCCTGGCCTTCACCGACGCCTACGCCCCGGCGCCGGTCTGCACCCCCACCCGGGTGTCGTTCTGTGTGCCCAATTCGGCTCACTCCTTCCTGGCAGAGGGTTGCAGAAAGCTGCCGTCCGGAGAGTACGCCGTCTACCTCGCACGGGCTCAGGGAATGACCCCTGACCATCCCACGGCGCAGGCCCTGACGGCCGCAGGTGAGATCGAGTCCCTCCCCTTCCCCTCATCCCCACCTGCGATCCTACTGCGACTCCAGGGGGAGGTGGTACTCGGGGCGACTCGGTCCCCCTCCGGCATCTACACCCTGGCCGAGGGAGCATCGTTCGAGTTTCAAGCCGATCTGGGAGACCTTGCAGAGGATCTTGGGATCGGGCTCGAATGGGATGGCGTCCGGAGCGATCTTGGCCAGCTGCGGCCTGAACACTCTCATGGTCAGCGACAGGTTCGCTTCACCGCCCCTGCGGAAGGCGTGTCCCTCAGGTGGAGTTGGGCATCCGAGGATGCGGTGGACCAAGTTCCCCTCACCTCGACCACGAGCAAGGTCCGGATTCCCAGCTGACCGGGGAGCCTCATCTCCCCGGGCGTTGAGATCCCGTCACTTCTGGTCTTTCCCGCACCTCATGGCCGGGTTTCGGGCCGATAGAGCAAGGGGTCCTACCCCGAGCACATGTCCTGGCACGATTGGAACGAAACCGCCTTCGAACGCGCTCGTGAGCGCGGCTGCCCGGTACTCGTCTTCTTGCGCGCCTCCTGGTGTCGCTGGTGCCGGGAGCTGCGCGAGACCGTGCTCGACGACTCCGAGGTCGCGGCCGTGATCCACGACCGGTTCGTGGCGATCGAGGTCGACAAGGACCGCCGCCCGGACATCGACACGCGCTATCGCTTCGGCGGCTGGCCGACCCTGGCCGTGCTCGACGCCGGCGGCGAGGTGATCGCCAACTGGAACTATCTCGAGAAGTCGGACCTCCTGGCGCACCTGCGCCAGGTCGCGCACGGGCGTCCCGGGGAGCGGCTGCCGGAGACGCCGCGCAAGGCTCCCTCGGCCGAACCTCATGGCCCGGTTCTTGGCCGCAAACGCGCCGCCCTCGACGAGGACCTGATCGACTCGGTGCACGCCACCCTGCTCGAGACTGCCGACCCGGTCCACGGCGGCTGGGGCGCGCGGCACAAGTTCCCCCACCCCGAGGCCCTGCACTTCCTGATGGTGCGCTGGACCCAGACCGGGGACCCGGACACCCTGAACTGCGTGCTGCGCACCCTGCGCCACATGCAGGCCGGCGAGATCTACGACCGGGTCGAGGGCGGGTTCTACCGCTACGCGACCCAGCCCGACTGGAGCGTCCCACACCACGAGAAGATGCTCTCGAGCAACGCCAAGCGCCTGCTCGCCTACGTCGAGGCCTACCAGGCCCTGGGCGACGAGAGCTTCCGCGCCACGGCCGAGGGCATCCTGTCCTGGATGTTCGAGACCCTGGCGGACGAGACGACCGGCGCCTTCGCGAACAGCCAGGACGCGGACTCGACCTACGCCCACCTCGCGACCCGCGAGGCCCGGGCGCAGCACGGCGCGCCGGCGGTCGACCCGACGATCTTCACGAACTACAACGCGGACACGGTCATCGCCCTGCTCAAGGCCTCGGTGGTGCTCGACCGTGAGGACCTGCGCGAGCGCGCCGAGACGACGCTGACCTTCCTCATGGAGAACATGTGGGACCCCAAGGTCGGCGCCTACCACTACTGGGACGGGACCTACAACCTGCCCGGCATGCTGACCGACCAGGCGTCGGTCCTGCGCGCGCTCGTGGAGTTCATGCACTACGCCGGCGACAACCGCTGGCTGCCCGAGGCCATGCGGCTCGCGGAGCTGACGATCGAGCACCTGAGCGCCCCCGACGGCAGCTTCTTCGACACGCGCTTCGACCCGCGCGCCCGCGGCGGGCTGCGCGAGCGCGACAGCTCGATCCTCGAGAACGCGGGCACGGCCGAGGCGCTGATTCGACTGGGCCACATGACCTGCGAGCCGGCCCTCATCGATCGCGGCCAGGCCGCCCTCGAGGCCTTCCTCGACGACTACCGCCGCTTCGGTCACCACGTCGCGGGCTACGGCCGCGCGGTCAACCTGCTCGTCCATCCGCCGGTGCACGTGATCGT
>JAQBVH010000220.1 GCA_027623615.1 Planctomycetota bacterium
CGCCCTGGGGATAAAGACCACCGACCCAGCCGCGGTGGGACCACAAGGCGCAACCCAGGAAGAAACGTCCGGCGCTCACCGCCGGGATTCTACGTGCCGCGCTGCTCACGCAGTCGTCATCTGGCGGGTGGTTCTCTCGGCGACGGGGAGGTCTAGGATGCGCCCATGGAACCAACTGCGGAACCACCCGCTCCCCGCCGCCCGTGGCGTCGGCGCCTCGTCATCCTCGTCGTCGTCCTGACCGTGATCGGGTTGTTAGCGCCCACGCTCGCGGCCCCGTTCGTGCGCCCCAAGGTGGTGGCGGCGCTCGAGGAGAGCTTCGGAGCGAAGGTGGAGCTGGATGGATTCACCCTCGACTGGCCGGGGAGCGCGACCCTCAGCGGGTTGCGGATCCACGATGGCGCCGGGCTCGATCACCTGCGCGCCGAGCGTGCCGAGGTGAGCGTCGCGGTCTGGGCTGCCCTCGCCGGGCGCTACCGCGCCGACGTGCAGGTGTACGGTTGGGCGGCCAACGCCCTGCGCCGGCCGGACGACACCTGGTCGTTCTCCGAGCTCGGCGGCGAGCCGGAGCCCGACTCCGAGGAGCTGCCCAAGGAGAGCGAGCCCATCGATCTGCGGGTCGCCGTGACGTTGAACGACGGTCTCGTGCGAATCGTGGACGGGGACCAGGAGGTGACGCTCGAGCTCCAGGTCGCGACCATCGCGCTGGAGGACCTCGCCTCGCCGGCTCGCTATGAGGCGCGCGCGCAGCTCGAGCTCGCCGGGCCGGTGCAGGTCGAGCGTGCAAGCCTCGTCGCCGACGGGCAGTTCGTCCTTTCTCCCGCGGACGGCTCCGGGCTCAGCGCGACCGCGACCCTGAACCTCCTCGGAGTGGATCTGGCCTGGAACGACTGGGTCGAGAAGAACCTCAACGCCCAGGTCTTCGTCGACTACGGCGGGGGTCGCGTCCAGGTCGGCGTCGAGGTCGAGAGCGCAATGCTCACTGGCCAGGCCAGCGGCGCATTGACCGGCCTGGAGGCAGAGCAGATGTTCGTGGAGGGGCTGACCGGAGAGTTTCAGTACCTGCCCGATGCCGTCGGCCCGCTGCTCGCGCCCTACGCACCGGTGACGGTCAGCGGGTCCGAGCTGGAGGAGCTGCGCCTCTCCTACGACGGCCCCCTCGGAGCGCTGACGCCCGAGGCGCTGCTCGCGGACGCAACTGGCTCCTCGAGCATGCAGGTCGGCCGCATCGAGGCCTTCGGACTCGACGCCACCGGCGGCCTGTCCCTCACGCTCGGCGAGGGGCGCCTCTCGCTCGGGGGTGACCTCGTGGCCGGTGGGGGAGCGCTGTCCCTCGGCGCGCGGTACTCGCAGGACGGCGCACGCCTGAACCTGCGCGTCGACGGCGCGCGGGCCACCGCCGGGCTCGCGCCCCTGCTCGGCAAGTTGCACCCGGTCTTCGCTGGCCTCGACGGGGTCGAGGGCGCCGGCCTCGACGGTCTGCTCGTCGCCGAGCTCGAGCTGGGCATCGACGGCGCGGTGCCGCTCTCCGGCATCACCGAGGGGTTCGACCTCTCGCGCGTGCACGGCGGCGGCTCCATCGGCCTCGACGACGCCCGGCTGACCGGTTCGCCGCTGCTCGGCAACCTGCTGCAGACCCTCGGTCGGCCGACGGAGACGCGCCTCGACCTGGCGCCGATGGCCTTCTCCCTCGACGGTGGTCGCGTGCGCTACGACGAGCCCTGGCGCTGGAAGATCGGGGACGTCGCGACGAGCTTCACCGGCGGGGTCGGTCTCGACGGAGCCCTCGATCTCGAGTGGCACGTGCCGATCACCGCCGAGCTGGTCGCGAAGCACAAGCTGCTGGCCAGGCTCGTGGGCAAGCAGCTGAGTGTGCCGCTCACAGGAACCATGAGCGCGCCGAAGCTGGACTGGGCCGGCGCGTTGAAGGGGCTGGCGGGCGAGGCGCTCGAGAGCGTCGTGAAGGACAAGCTCGGCGACAAGCTCGGCGATGTCCTCGGGGACAAGCTCGACCTCGACGCCATCCTCGGCGGCGGCGACGCCGCTGCGATCCTCGCGGAGGCCGATCGACTCTGGACCGCGGGGAGCCAGGCGGAGGCGAAGACGCTCTACCAGGCCCTGCGCGAGGATCACAAGCTCACGGTCGTCTACGCGCTGAACAAGACCCGCATCAAGGACCGCAGCCAGTAGGCGTCGGACCGACGCGGTGTTCCGGGCTACTGGAGGACCAGGCGGTTCTCGCCGCTGCCCAGCGACACGCCGAGGCTCGCGAGCACCTCGCCGCGGCGCTGGGTCTCGATCGTGTAGCCGCCGACCGGCAAGCGCAGGGTCGTCGACTGTCCGCGACCCAGGGAGCCGCGTCGTACCTGGAGTCGCTGCGCGTCGAGGACGCGGAACGAGAGGACGAGCGGGTCGAGGTCCTGGCGTACGAGCTCGAGGGTCGCGCCGAGGGTGGAAGCGATGCGGAGCGGGGCCATGCCCGCCGACAGGGTGAAGCGCTGGGGAGGGGCGACGCGGTCGAGCACCGTGCCGCTGGTCGCGCTGGCCCCGTCGCCTGCGAGCAGGAGCAGGTACTCGCGGTCGCTGAGACCCTCGAAGCGGAAGTGACCCTGCGCGTCGGTCCAGCCCTGCGCCGCGATGGTGCCGTTCGGGTGCAGCACGTGCACGTCCGCCAGCACGCCCTGGCCGTCTTCATCGACCACCTGGCCGACGAGCGTGCGCGCCGGTCCCAGGGTGAGCGTGACCTCGCGCCGCTCCCCGGGCTGCAGCTCGAGCTCCGCCACATGGGTCTCGAGGCCCTCGGCATCGGCGACCAGGTAGTGGCGGCCCGGTGAGAGGTCGACGAGCACGCCCTTGCCTTCCACTCTGGTCGGACGGAAGAGGAACGAGAACGGGGACACGCTGACACGACCCACGACCGGTCGGCCGAGGCGATCCTCGAGCGTGACCTCGACCACCGCCAGGTGCGAGCGCGCGTCCTCGACCGCGACGACGAAGCGCAGCTCGGTGGCGTCGGGCTCGAGCGTCGTGGTCGCGATCACCGTCTCGCCGAGGGCGAGCACGACCGGCACGGGACCGCTCTCGAAGGGCACGAGCACGCCGAGCGCGTCCTCCGGAATCGGTGCGCCGATCCCGAGCAAGCTGCGCATCGCCGCGAGGGACGTGTCGTACGCGCAGCGCTCCGACTCGCCCCGCCGCGGCGGTCGACGGTCGAGCCGATCGTGGACGGCGGCGCCGCTGACGGTCGCGGTCAGGTCGTCGGCCTGCGCGAGCTTGGCGCGCGCGATCGCGTCCTCGAGGTGCAACCCGTCCGGCGTCACGGCGCGAACGAGCACCCGTCGACTCGGCAGCAGGTGCAGGTCGACCGTCAATGGCCTCGGAATGCCGGTCAGCAGCACCTCCTGTTCGAAGGGGGAGTACCCCTGCGCTCTCGCCCGCAGCACGTAGCGCCCACCCTCCTGGGGCGCGAAGTCGTAGCGGCGCCCGCTGTCGTCGGTCATCCCCGCCGTGAAGCCGTTCGGGCCGTACAAGCTCAGGTCGACCGGCTCGCCGATCGGCTGGCCGGTGATCCCGTCGCGCAGGTTGCCCGAGACGGTCCAGCCGAACTTGGCCTGGCCCAGCTGGGCCTCGAGGTCCTCGGGGCCGCCGGGGATCTCGACCACCCCTGGGCGGTGGTCCGGGCCGGCCGCTAGCCGCCCCTCGCGGCCAGGGGCGACCAGGTCGGCGCCCGATGCCTGACGCGCGGGAGCGGGGCCCGCTGCACGCGGACCGATCGACCGGCTGCCCAAGTCGTCGCTGCGCCACAGGGTCAGGAGCCCCAGGCCGACCAGCAGCAGGCCGAGGACGAGGGAGAGCGTGCGCACGTCGTGAATACGGTTGTCGCGGCCACCGGTTACCTACGCGGCCCCTTTGGCCGCCGACGAACCCTGGTGCGAAACTCGGGCTATGCAGCCTCTTCGGAGGAGGACCCGTCGTCCTCCTCCTCTCCGTCCGCTCGTCGTCGCTTCTTGCGTTTATCGCGCGGCGGACCGCTGCCCAGCATGATCGCGACAGGCAGGGTGGCCTCGCTGCTCGCCAGACAGATCTGCATGCCCGCGGTCAACGGCACCGCGAGGAAGCCCCCGACGACGCCCCACAGGCCGCTCCAGACGACGACGGAGACCACGACGACCAGCGGTGAGAGGTTGAGCTCGCGCCCGAGGATGCGCGGCTCGATGAACGACCCCAGGGTCAGGTTCACCGAGAGGTAGACGATCACCACGATGACGGCCTTGACCCAGCTCGCCTCGTCGGCGACGGCCGTGATCGTGGGGAAGATGCCCGCGATGATGCTGCCGAACGTCGGGATGTAGTTCAGCAGGAAGGTCAGGAACCCGAACAGCAGCGCGTAGGGGATCTCGAGGGCCACCAGCACCAGGTAGCAGAGGGAGCCCGTGAGGAAGCTCACCACCGTCTTCACGCCCAGGTAGCGCTGGATGCCGCGCCCGATCGTGTCGAGCACGTCCGCGGCCGCGTCCTGATGATCCCCAGCGATGGCCAGGATCTTGCGTCGGAAGACCGCCTGCTCCGCGAAGATGAACACCATGTAGATCATCACCAGCATCAGGGTCGTGATGAACCCGAGGCCGCCGATCGCCAGGTCGCTGGCGATACCCTCCAAGTTGACGTTGCGCAGGGCCTTCTGGGTGTAGTCGACCAGGCCCAGGGGCAGTTCGCTTTGCCGCAGGCGCGTCGAGATCCCATCGATGATCTCGTTCCAGCCCCCCGCGTTGTGCACCGCCTCCTCCTGGCTCCGGGCCAGGGGATCGAAGCGCGCCGGCTCCTCCTCGACCTCCGGCTCGATCAGGTTCCCGTCCTCGTCGTACTGGGGCGCGGGAGGATCGAGCTTGACGATCTCCTCGGGCCCGATCCCGCCCGCGCCGGGTTCTCGATGCTCTGGTTACCCTCGAGGAAGGCGGTGATGTTCGCCTGGAAGAGCAGTCCGACCTGGACAAGACCCAGGAACAGGAGCCAGACCATGAGCACCACGGTCAGCGCGGGCGGAATGCCACGACGCGCCAGACCGATCACGATCGGCTGCAGCATGCTCGCCAACAGGAAGGCGATCGCGATCGGCTTGAGGATGTCGGCGCCCACGTGGAGCACCCACCCGATCAGGATCGTCGCGATGACCCCCAGGAGGACGGTCGTGGCCCGGTTGGCCTTCAGCATCTTCCCAGCGTAACTCCAGAGGGCCCCGATCGAGAATCATGGTTCCCCAGGATTGCGGACCCATTTCGATCAGCCCGCCCACTCCCGGCGGCGGATCCGGCTGCAGTACGGAGTCAGACGCCCGTTGGCGGTTTCACCATCAAGAAGTGCCGCACGACCCCGGCAGGTCTCGTAGCTCCGCGTTGTGGGGTGCGCCGACCCCTGGTGCGGTACTCCTCGGCGGTCCGGCAGCCAACGGGCGTCTGATGGCACCGTACTACTGGAAGCTGTCACGAGACGCGCCTCCGTCCGCCCGAGCCGTGTGGAATGGTGGCATGGCTGGCAACTGGAAGAACTGGGTCGACCGCACGTGGACCTTCGACGAGCCGGTCGAGCTCTACCCGCAGCTGATCGATCGTCTGCGCGGGGTCTCGACGCGGGCGGAGGAGAAGCTACGCGCGGTCTCGGCCCAGCAGGCCGTGCGACGCGACGGCGCGGCCTGGTCGATGCTCGAACACCTGGGCCACCTGCTCGACCTCGAGGTGCTGCCGAACGCGCGCCTCGACGAGCTGCTCGCAGGTGTCGAGGTCCTGACCGCCGCTGACATGCAGAACCAGGCGACCGAGGCGGCGAACCACAACGCGCGCGCGCCGGAGGAGCTCTGCGCGGCCTTCCGTGCGGAGCGCGAGGCCCTGGTCGCGCGTTTCGAGGCACTCGAACCCGACGACTTCGCCCGCTGCGCGATTCACCCGCGGTTGCAGCGGCCGATGCGGTTGGTCGACCTGATCCGCTTCACCGCGGACCACGACGACCATCACCTGGCGCGCATGGAGCAGCTGCGCCGCGGCTAGCGGGCCCCGCTGGGGCCCGCTACGCCTCCTTCGGAGGCGTGAGTGTCGTTTGACGCCACACCTGACGGTG
>JAQBVH010000221.1 GCA_027623615.1 Planctomycetota bacterium
CGCTGGTAGCGCTCCTCGTCCGTCTGCTCCCAGAGCGTCAAGCGGTGCTCGACGCCCGGGTGCAAGCCCGCGATGTCGAAGGTACCGCCGGGTCCCAACTCCGCCCGTCGCGCGCGCGGGTGGAGGGTCACGTCCTCGCGCTTGCGCTCCTCGTCGACCACCCGTGCTTCCACTCGGCAGCGCGCGAGCTGCTCGGCGGGCAGGCCTTCGACCCGACCGGCTATGCGGTCCCCGAGTTCGAGCACGAACAGGTGACCGCTGCTCTCGCCCGGCTCCGGCGACTCGCCGCGCACCTCCTCGACCTGGTGGCCGGGCGAGTCGAGCAGGAGCATCCAAGGACCGGCCGCCATGCCGGAGACACGGAAGCTGCCGTCCGCGGCGCTGACGCCGAGGGGCACCCCGCGACCGGGGATGCTGACCCGCTGCCCGGCGACGCCCCGCTCGATCGCTTGCAGGATGGCGACTCCGCCGATCCCGTTGGTGCCACGGCCGATGATCTTTCCCGAGAGGGTGATGCCCTCGTCCAGCACAAGATCCCCCAGGTCCTGGGGGTGCTCCTCGGTGAGGCGCAGGCCCTCGAGATAGCGCGGGGCGAAGCCCTCGGCACGCGCCGCGAACCGCAGCTGCCCGGCCTTGAGCGGCTCGCCCAGCTGGAAGCGGCCCGCCGCGTCCGATTCGGCGCGGGCCATTTGCGTCCAGCTCTGGTTGCTCCCGTCGTCCTCCATGTCGAGGGGCGTGCGCATCCAGCTCCAGCCAGTCAGCGCCATGATCTTGCCACCGGCGATCGGTTGCCCGGCGCCATCGACCAGGCGGCCGACCAGGACCGGGACCTCGTCGGTGGTCGCCGACATCGGATCGGGCTGGGTGATCACCTCCGCCTCGTGAGCGACGCGGTATTCCTCCGAGCTGGACTCCTCGGCGCCGGTCATCCCCGGCGACGGTCCCCTGCCTGTGACCGGGGCGGGACCGACCCCACCGGGCCCGGCCGCGAGGGCCTGGTCCCCCTGGGTCGTGAACCAGAGCGCACCGAGGGCGAGGGCGAGCACGATCAGCAGCAGGGCGAGGGCAGAGCGCATGGCGGTTCCATTGGAAACCAACCCCTGGGGGCGTGGCGAGCATCGGCCGGCGGTTCCCCTCTTGATACGAAGCGCACTCCGGCCGGGTTTCCCGAATCCTGGGGACTCGCCGCGGGTTGCGGGCCCCCTGGCGATGCTACAAAGGCCAAGGCGCCTCCTCGGTCGCCACCCTCAAGGGTTCCGGGGGCCGGGCCGATGAACAGAAGACATGCGCTCCCGCCTCCTCGTCCCGCTGCTCCCCATCCTGCTCCTTGCGGCCTGCACTGGCACCCGCAAGGCCGTCGACCCGATGCTGCGCATCCACACCAGTGGCGGCAGTGAGCTCGGAGTGTCCACCGAGTACGGGGTGGTCTTCCTCGGCTCGACGGCCACCTCAGGCACCGTCAACCTCGAGGTCTGGTACGGGGACGGGCCGAGCCTCGAGCCCTCGGTGATCGAGCCGCTGGGCGGCGGTCTCTACACCGCCGAGCCGGAGATTCGCCTGCCCGAGGTGCGCATGGACTTCCGCGCTCCCGCGCCGGGCGACCCGCTCTTGATCGTGGGCCACGGTCCGCGCGGACGAGCGCGTGCGCGGGCTCTTGCTCGACGTCCCGGAGGAGCTCGACGTGCGCACGGGTCAGACCGGCGCGGGCGTCTTCTGGGTCAACCCGCAGGACGGGACGGACCGGCGCCTGGTCGGGCTCGTCTCGGGTCGGGTCGCGCTCGACGGACAGCGCTACCTCGCCGTGGTCGGCGCCGAGGACCTCTGGCGCCTCGTGACCTACCGGCGGGACCACCTGCAGCACAAGCGCCGGGTGTACCGCGAGGACATCCTCTAGCGCTTCCAGAAGCCGGGCACGAGCAGCGCCACCAGCGCATAGAACTCGAGCCGACCGAGGATCATGAACAGGCTGAGCACGAGCTTCACGAGGTCGTGGAACTCCGAGAAGTTGGCGTAGGGGCCGACGAGGTGCAGACCCGGACCGATGTTGTTCAGGGTCGCCAGCACGGCCGTCGCTGCGGTGACCAGGTCCGTGTCGAACGCGGTCAGGAACACGGTGCCGCCCAGGAACACGAACACCCACAGGGCGAAGTACCCCGTGACCGAGGCGACCACGGCCTCGTCCAGGGTCTGGCCATCCATGCGCACGGCGTGGATCGCCCGCGGACGCACGAAGCGACGGACGCCCGTGATCGCGGCCTTGGCCACGATCATGCAGCGCACGACCTTGATGCCGCCGCCGGTCGAGCCCGCGCAGGCCCCCACCACCGCGAGCATCATGCAGAGCACCCGCGCGAGCTGGGGCCAGGCTTCGAAGTCCGCGGTCCCGTAGCCCGTGCTCGTCTGCATGGAGACCACGACGAAGCTCGAGTCGCGCATCGCCGTCCACCAGTGACGGTAGTCGCGCAGGGTGCTGTCCTCGGCCTGGGGCTGGCCGTTGGAGCCCCCGTCGAACCACAGGATGGCCGCGATCGTGAGCGTCGCTGCGAGGGCGATGCCGATGTACCAGCGCGCCTCCGAGGAGCCGATCACGCTGCGCCAGAAGGGCCGCGGGCCTACCCGCAACAAGCGGTCGTAGAGGGCGAAGTTGAACCCGCACAGGAACATGAACGAGGTGATGATCACCTCGACCGAGACCGAGTTGAAGTAGTCGACGCTGCTCGAGTGGTTCGAGAAGCCCCCGGTCGCGATCGTGCCGAAGGTGTGGATCACCGCGTCGAACCAGCCGATGCGCCCCACGAACAGGAGCAGCAGGAACTCGATCACGCTGATGCCCACGTAGATGCGCATCAGGGTCAAGGCGCTGTCTCGTACCCGCTGGTGGCCTGCCTCACGGGAGATGCCCGGCACCTCGGACCGGAAGAGGCTGCGGCCGCCGGTCGGGAAGAGCACCACGAAGACCATCACGATCCCGAACCCGCCGAGCCAGTGGGTGAAGGAGCGCCAGAAGGCCACGGCGTTGGACATCCCGTCGATCTGCTCCCCCTGCATGACCGTAGAGCCGGTCGTGGTGAAGCCGGAGACCGACTCGAAGAACGCGTCGACCGACGAGGTCAGGGTGCCAGTGAACAGATACGGCAACGCGACGGCCACCCCGGCGACGAGCCAGGACAGGCCGACCACGGCCAGCCCCTCGCGCCTGAAGTAGTCGGGACGCCCGTCACGGGTGACCGCCGTGCCACGGAAGGCACGGGCGACCGCGCCACCCACCAGAGCGCACAGGGACGCCGCGAGGAGGAAGGAGCCAGCCGAATCCCACTCGCCAAAGCCTGCGCCGATCGCGGCGGGGATCAGCAGGAACCCCGCCAGGAGCAGCAGTACGATCCCTAGCAGACGAGCGACAGCGCGCAGGTTCATCGCGGCTCAGCCTCTGAAGAGGCGCTCGACCTGCTCGAGCGTCTCGGGCAGGGTGAATACGATCACCTGATCGCCGTTCTCCACGGTCGTGTCGCCGGTGGGGATGCGCACCTGGTCCTGGCGCACGACGGCGCCGATGACCGCTCCGCGCGGCAGCCCGAGATCCTTGACCTTCTTGCTCTCAGCCAGGCGCGCCGTCAGCTCGAGCACCTCCGCCTTGCCGTCACCGATGACGGCGATGGCCGACGGAGACCCCGAGCGTACGAAGCGCAGGATCTCGTTCGCGCACAGGATGCGCGGTGAGATGCCCTGGTCGATGCCGAGCATGTCGTAGATCTGGCGGTAGCTGGCCTTGTTGACCATGGCCACGGTGCGCTCCACGCCCAGGGAACGCGCGAGCTGGCAGGCGACCATGTTGTCCTCGTCGTCGCCGGTGGTGGCGATGAACACGTTGGCTTCCCCGATGCGCTCCTCGATCAAGAGGTCGAGGTCGGTCGCGTCCCCCTCGAGCACGAGGGACGAGCTGTCAGCCGACATCGCGAGTGCGCGGGCCCGGGCGCCGTCCTGCTCGATCACCTTGATCGTGACGCCGGGCGTGTTCTCGAGCCGGTGCGTGACCGTGCGACCGATGCCTCCCGCACCCATGATGACCACCGAGCGGTTCCAGGCGGCCTTCTCACCCGCCAGGCGCTCGAACGCATCGCAGTCCCGGGCCTCGCCGATCACGTAGATGTGGTCGGAGACCAGGAGCTCGTCCTCGCCGGTCGGCACGAAGAACTGGTCGCCGCGGATGACCGCGGCCACCAGCACGCCGGCGGGTAGACGCAGCTCCGCGAGGGGCGTGCCGGTCAGCTCGCTCTCCTCGCGCAGGCGCAGACGGCGCAGCTGCACGCGGCCGTCGGCGAAGCTCTCGACCTCGAGCGCGTGGCGCTCACGGACGGTCGAGAGGATCTCCTCCGCCGCCAGGTCCTCGGTCGACAGCACGACGTCGAAGCCCAGGGTCTGCTTGTAGAAGTACCGGTAGCCCTCCAGGCGTTGGGTGTCCTTGAGGCGCAGGATGACCCGCTTGGCCCCGAGCCCCTTGGAGAGCACGCAGGCCAGCATGTTCACGTGGTCGTCGTCGGCGACCGCGACGACCAGGTCAGCCTTCGAGGCACCGGCCTGCATCAGCACGTCCGCCCGCGTGCCGTCCCCCACGAGGGCCTGCACGTCGAGCGACTCCATCATGCGGCGAGCCTTGGCAGGATCGGGGTCCACGACCGAGACCGCGTGCCGCTCTCGCGAGAGGATGTCGGCCAGGTGATGGCCCACCTCGCCCGCCCCTACGACGACGATGTTCATCGCCGGGCACGATAGGTCCAGCGAGAGGGAATTGGAACAGCGGACCCTCGGCGCCGTTCTCGGGTCGAGGAACGGCGACCGCGCTGCTAGATTCCCGGCTTGCTCCTGGTCCTGGACAACCGCGACTCCTTCACCTGCAGCCTGGTGCAGGTCCTCGCATCGACCGGCACGCGGGTTCGCGTGGCCCGGGCGACGCAGGTGGACGTGGCGTGGATTCGCGCCCTACGTCCGGCGGGGGTCGTGATCGGACCGGGTCCCGGGACCCCGGAGCGGGCCGGGTGCAGCGAGGCCGTGGTTCGTGAGCTGACCGAGCTGCCCATCCTCGGGATCTGCCTGGGTCAAGGCGATCGCCAGGGCCCTCGGGGGCAGGCTGGAGCAGGCCGAGCTCTGCCATGGCCAGACGCGGCCCGTCCTGCACGACGGACGCGGGGTCTTCGACGGCGTCCTGAGTCCGGTCGAGCTGACGCGCTACAACTCCCTGCACGTGTCGCGGGCCGGGCTTCCGGCCGAGCTCGAGGTCGCGGCGACGGGCTGCGACGGTCACGTCGAGGGCTTGCGCCACCGCTCTCGTCCGCTCGAGGGCGTGCAGTCGCACCCGGAGTCGGTCCTCTGCCTCGAGGGCCGCCGCCTGCTCGAGAACTTCGCGGCGCTCTGCCGCGGGCGCCGCCGGGGCGACCGCGTGGGGCCGCCTTCGCCTCCTGCGGAGGCGTGAGGTCTTCGAGCGCCACACCTGATGGTGGGACAGCTCGGAGTCTGCACCCATGGAGCAGCTCCTAGGTCGGACCTAGCGGATCGGTCCAGGTCGGCCAGGGCCCGCTGCTGGGCCGGCGCTCCTCAGCGTCGCTCGTGCGTAGGACCCGCCGCGTCACGAAGCGATAGACGGGCTTGCCGAACCGGCGCCAGGTGCGGGCAACCAGGCCCCGCCGGCGGCCGAAGCCTGCGCCCTCGGAGGCCTCGAACGGGCCGCGCCCGTCCCGGGTGTAGCGCCGCCGGTGCTTCTGGAGGTGGCGCAGGTCCTCGGAAGCCCGGGTCCGGAAGCCGCGGCCCTGGCGGGCGTGCACGCTCGCGAGCTGGAAGTCGATCAGGGCCGGGCGGCCGTCGGGCTGCACGACCAGGTTCTGCTCCTTGTGCAGATCGTTGTGGCAGATCCCGGCCCGGTGGAGGGTGAAGCAGAGGTCGTCGAGCAGGTCGAAGAAGTCGCGCGGCAGCTCGGTGGCGCGGTGCAAGGGCTCGCCCTCGATCCAGCTGCGTACGAGCACCTCTCCCGCGCCCGGTTGGCTGCCGTCGGCGCAGGCGAGGACGGCGACGGGGTGGCCCTCGAGCAGCCTCGG
>JAQBVH010000222.1 GCA_027623615.1 Planctomycetota bacterium
GCTGGCGATCGGCGTGCCCCTGTTCGTCGCGGCTCAGCTGGTGTTCGAACCAGGGCGCTGGCTGCAGTTCCCGACCCAGAACCCCTGGCTCTGGCTGGCGATCATGGTCTTCTACCCGCTCCTGTCGGTCTGGCCCCAGGAGCTGGTCTACCGCGCCTTCCTGTTCCACCGCTACAAGCGGCTGTTCCCCAGCCAGACCTTGCGCTGCGCAGTCAGCGCCCTGGCCTTCGGCGGCGCCCACGCCTTCTTCGCCAACTGGGTCGCGATCGGGCTGACCACCGCCGGTGGCTGGCTCTTCGCGCGCACCTACGCCAAGAGCGGGTCGGTGATCGCGGCGTCGCTCGAGCACGCCCTGTGGGGCAATGCCCTGTTCACGATCGGCTGGGGGTGGTACTTCTACGCTGGCTCGATCTAGTCCGAGCCGGGGAGAACACACCATGGGAGCCTACGGGATCCGCACCTTCGAGACCGACGACGCCACCGACTGGCTCGAAGCCTTCGCCGAGGCGCCGAAGGGGGACACGCTGCGCGAAGCGCTCGAGCTCGGCTCCCACCCTAGCATCACGACGTCGCGCATCGCCCTCGCGGCCGCCGAGGTGGTTGCCGCCTGGTGTGGTCGCCCCGCGCCGGAGATCCCGCCCCAGGTGACGGCCTGGTTGCTCGGCCGGACCCAGGCGGTCAACGAGACCGCCCTCGACATGGCGCGGGCCGGGGTCACTCGCGTGCTCGAGGACTCGGAGCTACGCGACAGCTGGGAAGACTACGGCGAGCTCGAGGCCTGGCGCAGCGCGGTGAGCGACCTGCGCTCGCGCCTGGGCTGACCAGCGGTCTTCGCTGGCAGCAGCCCGCGCGCGCAGACTGCGCTCGCGGCCCAGGCCGTAGCGCAGCCGCGGATTCCGCCGCCCACCACGATCAGGTCGACGGACGGCATGGCTCAAGCCTGCGCGAGGACCGCCTCGATCCGTTCGAGGACGGCGGCCTCGCCTGCGATGGCCTGCTCGCGCAGGGCTGCAGCGCGCGCCAGGTAGGCCGCGCGCGCGCCCTCGTCGGTCAGGTCCTTGGCGTTGATGCGCACGTTCAGGCCGGCGCCGAGCACCGCGGTGCGCGCGCAGAGGGCGCCGACACATGCATCGGAGATGGACGCGGGCATGCCCTTCTCCGCCATGGCCTGGCAGACCGAGAGCGACCGGAGGGCGACCTCCATGACCCGCAGGGGCACCTCGATCGCGTGGCGCGTCGCGGCCTGGATCGCGGCGTCGCGCTCGCCGGGTTCGGCGCGCCAGGCAGCCATGATCTGGTTGAAGGCGTCGGTGTCCTCGTCGACCAGGCCCTGCAGCGCGAGGTGGCAGGCCTTGCCCTGCTCGGCCACTTCGCTGAACTCCTCCCAGCGCTCGTCCCAGCCGCGCTTGTGGCTGGAGAGGTTCGCGACCATGGTGCCGAGCGCCGCGCCGAGGGCGCCCACCGCCGCGGCCACCGAGCCTCCCCCGGGGGCGGGGGATTCGCCTGCGGTCTCCTCGACGAAGCCCGCCAGGGTCAGGTCGACCAACCGCTTGGCTCCATCGGTCTGGATGGCGTACTCGATGATCTTCTCGCGCGGGTCGAAGGGCGCGAGCTCATCGAGACCCATCGAGCGCACGGCGATCTTGATCAACTCCGCGTCGCTGACGCCGGTGGAGCGCTGCTGCTTGCGCAGGAAGAACCGGCCCGCCGCGAGCATGGCCTCGAGGGGCAGCAGCCCCACGACCTCCGAGCCGGTTGCGCGCACGCCGCGCGCGTGGGCCCGCGCGCAGCACTCGTCGAAGGCGACGTGCAGCGGGGTGATCGACAGGTTGGTGAGGTTCATCGAGACCTGGCAGATGCCGTACTCCTCGATGTACCAGCCGATGCCCTTGACGCTCTTGAGGGAGCCCGGCGTCCAGGCAGGCTCGCCGTTCTCGTCCTTGACGATCTCCCCGGTGACAGGGTCGGGCTCGCGCTTGATGCGACCCTTCTCGCGCACGTCGAAGGCGATCGCGTTCGCGCGGCGCGACGAGGTCGTGTTCAGGTTGACGTTGTAGGCGATCAGGAAGTCCCGGGCGCCGACGGCGGGCGCGCCCCAGCGCGGGTCGAGCTTGGCCGGGCCGAAGTCGGGAGCCCACTCGGGGTCGGCCAGCTTGGCGGCCAGGCCCTCGTACTCGCCCGCGCGCACGACGGCCAGGTTCCGGCGCTCCGGGCGGGAGGCTGCGGCCTCGTAGAGGTAGATCGTGCGACCCTGCTCGCCGAGGCGGCGCCCGAGGTCGCGGGCGTGCTCGGCGACCTCGTCCATCGTGATCCCGGCGATGGGGATCAGCGGGCAGACGTCCATCGCGCCGAAGCGCGGGTGTTCGCCCGTGTGCCGGCGCATGTCGATGCGTTCGGCGGCGGCCGCGGCGGCAGCCAAGGCGCCCAGCTTCACGGGCTCGGGTTCCCCGACGAAGGTGAACACGGTCCGGTTGGTCGCGGCGCCCGGATCGACGTCGAGCAGAGTGACGCCCTCGACGGAGCGGATGGCGGCGGCGATCGCGTCGAGGGTCGCCTGATCGCGACCCTCACTGAAGTTGGGAACACACTCGATGAGGGGCATAGGGGGCGTACTCTACGCCGCCGGACCCGCCTCGGAAACCGGGCCGGGCCTCAGTCGGCGTCCTTCATCACGACGCCTTCGAAGAGGAACCACTGCGGGTGGGCCCGGATGTAGGCGAGGATCAGTTCGTCGAGGTGAGGGGGCTCGCGGTCGAAGGCGTGGAAGATCTCGTCATGGGCGGCGAACGCTCCCTCGGGAAGCTCGGCGAGCCGCGCCCTCGTCGGCACCCCATCCGGCATCGCGTGGACGTCCAGGATGTCGATCGCCTGCATGAGGTTCCGGGCCTGTTCCTGCAGATCGAGGCGGTCGAACCCGGAGTAGGTCTCGATCCAGAGGTCGCTCGGCGCGTTGCCGAAGAACTGGGCGTGGCCGCCGTTGTCGACCTCGTTGCGGTACCAGAGCAGCGACTGGCACTCGACCTGTTGGGCCCTGAGACCGGAGATGACCACCTGGAGGGGCACGTCCTCCCCGTGGGCCGCGAACGACCAGCCGACGGGTTCGAGGATGTCGTACGCGTCGTGCTCGGCGATGAACGCCTCGGTGATCGAGAAGTGGACGGGGACCTTCTCGGTCATTCCCTGTACCCGATGCGCTCGTCCAGCGGGATCTGGCTGCGCATGAACGTGCCGTTGCCCCGCGCGAGCTGGCGGCCCTCGGAGCTGCGCAGCACGGACTCCGCCCAGAACATGCGTTTCGAGGCGTTGACGACCCTGCCCTCGGCGACGAGCGTGCCGCTCGAGATCGGCCGCATCAGGTGTACGGTGAAGGTGGCGGTGAGGACGAACACGTCGCGCACGAGCGAGTTCACGGCGAAGAAGGCCGAGTCGTCCAGGCACTTGAAGTAGTGCGACCCGTGCACGGCGGTCGCCGCGTGGTAGAGGTCCTCGCGCACGTCGATCTCGAGGTGCGCGGCGCCCTCGCTGATCTCGATGCGCGGGCGGTAGTACTCGTTGGTGGGGGAGCCGAGGTAGACCCGCGCCAGGCGGCGGTAGTGCTCCTCGGGGGCGAGCTCGTGCATGGGCGAGATCCTAACCACGACCGCGGTCAGCCCGTCATGTAGTCCGGGTGCTGCGCGTGGAACTCGGCCGACGCGGCCTCGTCGCCGAGCTGCTCGCGGGACAGGAGCAGGCCGCCGCGGAAGTAGCCGAACGGGACGACGTGGGCGCCCTCGCGGATCAGCTGACCCTTGACCTCCTCGTGCAGCTTGGGGAGCTCGCTCCAGTGCACGTGGGGCCAGGTGTGGTGCTCGGCGTGGTAGCCGATGTTGAAGAAGGCGAGGTTGAAGAGCTTCGAGGTGAAGGTGTTCGAGTGCACCAGCTCGTGCTCCGCATCCGGCGCTCGCCGGCCCGCGTGCTGGGCGACCATGCCCGGACCGACGACCATCACGTTGGCCAGCCAGGCCGGCAGCACCCAGAGGCAGAGCGCCATCGGGATGTCGATCCAGAAGGGGATCGAGAAGAGGAGCAAGAACCAGACCAGCTCCCGCGTGAGGCGCCGGCGCACCGGCTTCGACACACGCTGGTACTCGCCCCACATGCCCACCATGTAGCGCCAGGGATAGTGCAGCAGGCAGTAGCGGAAGAAGTTCTCGGAGCGGCCCTGCCCGTCGCGGTGGGGGACGGTCCAGTCCTCGTCCGTCATGAGCCGCCGGTGATGGACGACCACGTGGGAGTACTGCCACCAGTACGCCGGCCAGCCAGCGGAGACGCCCCAGGTGCGGGCGAAGCAGCGGTTCATCCACGGGCGGGTGAAGATGCGCCGGTGGGCGTGGTCGTGGAAGTTGACACCCAGGTTGATGCCCGAGCACCAGCCGAGCAGGAGGGCGGCGCCCATCACGAAAGCCGCCCGGTCGAGCACGCTCTCGATGCCCGCGACCTCGGGGTGCAGCCACAACCAGAAGGCGAGCGCGTGGGCCACGAGGACCAGGAGGTGGAACAGGATCGAGTGGATCTCCGCCGGGTGCGCGAGCCCCAGCTTGCGGCGAATCACGCGTACCTCCCAGCGAGGCGCCACGCGACCAGGGCCAGCACGAGCAGACCCCATGGTCCGATCCAGGGCGTGGCACACAGAATCCCAACGCTACCGAGGGGCAACATCGAACGTCCCGCGAGCTCTGCCAGGCGTTGGGCAAGAGCGCGGCGACGGCGGCGTACGAAGGGGTCCGCCGGGCTCGTCGTGCTGGAGAACGCGGACGAGACGGGAACGGGGGGAGCTGTCGGCAAGCGAACGGCCTCCGGGGGGAGATCGGAACGCGGGCCAGTGGCCATTCTCAAGTGACGCCATGTTCTCTCCGCCTCCCCGCTCTTGCGCCCCTCCCCGTTGGGCCCGCGGTGGGCACGCCCAGACCGTTCTCGGCTCCTGCCTGCCGACGGGGCGCCCGGATCCGTCCCTGGTCTCGGGGTTCGCCACGCACTCCGTTCCCCTGGCGGACGGAGGCGCGCTCGGCGTTTGGCATGCCTGCGGCGAGCGTGACCTGGTCGTCGTGTTGATGCACGGCCTGGGCGGGAGCACCTCCGCGCCCTACATGCGCGTCGCCGCGAGCACAGCCCAGCGACTCGGCCATCCGGTGATCGCCGTCAACCATCGCGGCTCCGGTGGTGCGGCCGAGGACACTGAGCGTCCCTACATGACCGGCAACACGGCCGACCTGCGGGACCTGCTCGCCTGGACCCGGCGCCGGTACCCAGGTCGACCGGTCCTCATGGTCGGCTTCTCGCTGTCGGGGAACACGCTGCTCAAGTGGCTGGGTGAGGCTGCGACCGATCATCCCGAGGTTGCGTTCGCCCTCAATCCCGGCATCGATCTGGACCTCGTGTCGCGTCACCTGCTCGGCTGGCCGCAGCACGGCTACGACCTCTGGATCCTGCGCTCCTGCCGGCGCTGGATCCCGCGCTTGCGGGGCGCGGGGGACGCGCGCTACCACGTGCCCGCCTTCTCGAGCCTGCGCGAGTTCGACGCGCGCTACATCGTGCCGGTCTGGGGCTTCCCCGACCGTGAGACGTACTATCGCGAGGCCTCGAGCGCCCAGGCCCTCGTGCGCATCCAGACTCCGACCCTGTTGCTCTCGAGCGCCGACGATCCGATCGTGCCCATCGACCTGCTGACCGGGGCGCGTCGTTCCGCGGCCGTCGATCTGCACGTCCAGGACCATGGCGGACACCTCGGCTACCTGGAGTCCGGCCGCGGCGCCGGGCTCGCGCGGTGGCTCGACCACGCCCTCGAGCACTACTACGAACAGGCCAGCGACCTCGTCGCGGGCGCTCTGGCCCCCCCCGCTCCCCCCTCCCGACTTGCTCCATGCGCACCCTGATCACCTACGTCAAACCGCACGTCCAGGAGGATCCGCTCGCGATGATCCTTGGGATCGCCTATCTGGGCGCGATGTTCGAGCGTGAGGGCTTGCCGGTGCAGCTGCACGACGAGCGCCTCGGCACGGACCAGGACGTCAAGTCCGCCATCGCGGCCAACGACGTGATTGGCTT
>JAQBVH010000223.1 GCA_027623615.1 Planctomycetota bacterium
GAGCTGCGCCCCTCCTCCGTCGCCTCGGGGTCGTCCTGGTCCTGGGCGCGCAACGCGGGCGCCGTGAGGACGAGCCCCAGGAGCAGCAGCAGCCAGCGGTTGATCGAGCTTGGAGAAGAGGGCATCGCGGCGGGTCCTTTCGCAGGGCATCCTACCCGCCATGAGCCTGCCCTTCGCCCTCGTGACCGGGACCAGTCGCGGCATCGGCCTCGCGGTCGCCGAGGAACTGATCCGCCGCGGGTGGGACGTGTTCGGCCTCGCCCGGGGGGCGGCTCCTGCTTCGCTCGGGGCCGGTGGCCCCGGGCGCTACGCGCACCACCTGCTCGACCTCACGCAACTCGCTGCGCTCGAGGCCTGGGTCGCCGACGCCCTGCCGCAGCGCCTGCGCGAGGCGTCTCGGGTCGCCCTGGTCAACAACGCGGCCCTGCTCGCGCCGGTCGGGCCGGCCCATCGCCTCGACCTCGGGGCCCTCGATCGTCACCTGCGCGTGAACCTGACCGCGCCGGTCTGGCTGGCGGGTCGCTGCGCCAGCGAGGTCCCGGCGACGACGCCGCTGCGCGTGATCAACCTCTCGAGCGGCTCAGCCACGAAGGCCTATCCCGGTTGGACTGGCTACTGTGCGTCCAAGGCAGGCCTGCACATGGCCGGCGAGGTGCTGGCGGAGGAGACGGCGGGCTACGGCCTGGAGCGCGACCTCGCTGTCGTCAGCTACGCGCCTCACATCGTCGCTACGCAGATGCAGGCGGAGCTGCGCGCGACCAGCGAGGAGGACTTCCCCCTCCGGCAGCGCTTCGTCGACCTCGACGCCGACGGCGCGCTCGTCAGCGCTGACGGGCCGGCGCACGAGATCGCGGACCTGTGCGCTGCGGACGACCTCCCCGCCTTCTCGACCGCGCGCTATCAGCCCGCCTGACCACGTTCGCGCAGCCGGCCCTCGAGGCGCTCGCAGTAGCGCACGTTGTTGCGCTCGACCGCGCGCGCGGCCTCGAGCTCCCGGACGAGTCGCTCGCGCTCAGCAGCACCGACCAGGGTCGCGCGCCGCAGCGCATGGCACTCCTCGACCTGGGCCTGGTGCGCTTGCTCGAGGCGTTGCTGCTCAGCGATCAGGCGCACCTGGTCGCCGCGGCGCTGCTCCTCGAGCGCGTCCAGCTCCTGCGCGTGTAGCTGCCGCGTGTGCTCGAGGCGATGCTCGAGCTCGGCGAGGCGCGCCTCGGTCCCCTGCAGGCCCTCCCCCACCCGGGCCAGGTGCGACTTGAGGATCTCCCGCTGCAGCCGGTTGCCGCGCTCCTCCTCGAGGTCGTCGCGCAGTCGCTCGAGCTCTTCGAGCTGCGCGCGGCCCACCGTCTCGAGCTTGGAGAGCCGCTCCTTGGCGTTCGCATGCTCCGCCGTGAGCAGCTCGAGCTCGAAGCGCACGCCGTCTTCCGCGCTCGGCAGCGTGCGGGTCGGCAGGCGCCGCAGGTGGCTCGAGGCCGTACGCAGCGGAGGAGTCGCGCGGAGGTAGAGCACGTCCTGGATCGAGAGCGAGACCTTCTGTTCGCCGGCCTCGTGCAGCACGTGCAAGCGAATGCCCGTGTCGTCGAGGAGGCGCCAGAGCACTCCCTCGTCGATCCCGAGCAGGACAGCGGCTTCCGACGTCGTGAGCTGACGCTGGGGGTTCTGGGCGGGGAGGCCCGGCGGGTGGGGGTCCGCAGGCATGGCAACCAAACCTACCCCCGGGAAAACCCGTGGGTCGAGAGGAGCGCCGCCCGCCGTCCCAACCCGTGACGGCCCCATCGATTACGCCACTCGACCCCAGGTCGAGACGCGTCACACCGCGTCATGCCCACACTATGAGGTGTGGCCCCAGCGGGGTCGCCTACCGTGCCCCCCCCAGATCTAGCTAGGCCTCCGAGGATTGGAGCTGATGCACAAGTCCATTGCCCCCGCGCGGCTGGGGCGCCTCGGCCTGCAGGGGTCCCACGTGGCTGAGGTAGCGCCGCTGGGGAACCCGCGGCTGCAGGCCGGCGAGGGAGAGGGAACCCTCCACCGTCCGCGCCCTCTCCTGCATCGGCAGGCTGGCGACTGGCAGGTACGGGATGGCGTACATCTCGAGCATGAGCTTGACCATGCCGTCGATGCGCAGGACCTCTTCCCAATCACCGCGCTCGCGGACTCCATCCTCCGCGAGCAGCTCCTGGTGGGGCCGCAGGTAGAACACGATCCCCTCGCGTACGTCGGCCATGTAGCGCTGCAGGCGCCCGTCGGAGAAGACCTCCGGCGAGAGCAAGGAGTGCTGGGCGGCGTAGGCCAGGTTGCAGAAGGCCCGGTCCGAAACGAAGGAGCCCTGCTGGGCCCGCTCCGCTTGCAATTGACGCTCGAAGACCTGCGCCTGGTAGCTGCTGACCAACTCGAGGTCCGTGCGCAGGGTCTCGAGCTTGGCCTCCATCTCGGCCAGGACCCCGCGGGCGACCTCCGAGATCATGGGCAGGCCGTAGCGGTCGCGGATCCAGCGCGCGAGGGTGGTCTTGCCAGTGGAGTGGGCTCCGACGAGGTAGATGCGGATCGGTCCGTCCATGGGGGGAGCAGGTAGGGAAAGGATGGGGCAAGCCACACTACAGGAAGTGGTGCGAGGATTCCACGACACCACCTGTGGTAGCACGTGCCATAGTAGCACGTGGCCGGCGCGGTCCCCCATGGCCTGGATCCTATCGGCCCCCGGCGTAGCCGAGCGGGACCGGGGCCTGGGCCCGCTCGTAAGGCAGCGGCAAGGGGTGCTCGCTGGGGTATCGAGGGACTCAGCGCACGAGCCAGGCGAGCGGGCCAGGGATGCGTTCGACCTCGAACAGTGCGGCCACCAGGGCAGCGTCCTCCCCGGCTCGGTGCGGGGAGTGGAAGGCCCAGACGACCTGGCCGGCGGGGGTGACCTCGAAGGCGCGGCCGTTGCAGCTCTCGGTGACCAGGGTGTTCCCCGCGGGCAGGCGGGTCAGCGCGCCACAGAAGACCGAGAAGAAGGCGGAGGGCGGGTCGCCGCCGAAGGACCATACCGTCGCGCCGGTCGTGAGGTCGACCTCCAGCGCGCGGCTGTAGCCCTCACTCCCCATGTTGTCGAAGATCAGCAGGCGCCCTCCGGGGAGCAGGTGCGGGTCATGGGGCGCTCTCCATGCGCCCTCTTGCCACCACACGAAGCGTTGCTGCTCGAGGTCGATCACCCCCACCGCGTCCAGCTCGCGCACGCAAACGAGCACGTTGCCCGCGCGAAAGCTCGGGTGCTCGTGTTCGAGGCTGCCGTCGAGCACGCGCAGGGAGTTCGTGTGCAGGCAGTCCCCGCCGCGCATGGCCGCCTGCGAGAGCTTGGCGTGCCAACGGGAACTTCGCAGGCACTCGACGACCGAGACCTCGCGCACCAGCTCGCCGTCCGCGGTCAGCTCCGCGATCGAGTCGACCAGGATCGGGGTCCTGGGGTTCAGACGTGGCAGCAGCCTGGGCCGTCGCGTGAGGGTGAAGATGCGGCCGTCCGGAAGCACCTCGATGTCGTGGTGCGGGAAGCCCCCGAAGACCCACTGGAGGCGCGAGTCACGGTCGACCTTCAGCAGGCACAAGCCCTCGTGCAGCGCGAGCAGCGAGCCGTCCTCGAGGAGGTGCACGCGCCGCCAGGCGTCCTGGCTCGAGTGCTCCATGCCGGGCACCCCGGTCAGCCTCTCGAACGGGTAGCTCCACTCGTGAACGAGGGCGCCGTCCGGCGCGAGCAGGTACGCCGCCGAGTCGTGGCCCGAGCTGTAGAGGTTCCAGCCAGGCTGTGCGCGCTGGGGGTCATGCACGACCACGCCGCGCTCGCCCCCCGCCGCGGGCTCGTAGCCCTCGGCGTAGCCCAGCGCGGCGAGCTGTTGCAGCTCCGCTGCGAGGTCCTCCCCCTCGCGCGCCTCAAACCAGAACCCGGGCTGGGCGGCGAGACGCTCCTCGAGGGTCTGGGGCTGGGGGTCCTTCTCGGACCCGCAGGCGCACAGCGCGAGGAGGAGGATGAGCTGGGAGGAACGCGGCATCAGGGGGGGGTCCCACCGTGGGACTCAAGATCCTGGGAGCTGGAGGACGATTCTGCACCCTCGAGCTGGCTCGCCACGTCATGTTCTTCCGCCGCCGCAAGAAAAACCCCGCCAGCCCCTGCGCGGCCCCCGTGAATCACCGGCGCCTGTACCGGGCCCCGGTTCCGTCCGACGACCTGCGCGCCCGGGTCGGCCGGGAGGAGAAGGACGACGTGCAGGCGACGGTCTTCGACCTGTCCCTCGAGGGGGTCGGCATCGAGGTGCCCTTCCACCTCGACCCGCAGTTCGAGCCTGGCGAGGTGGTCCAGATCCACCTGCGTCACGCCAAGGAGAGCTGGGTGGTCCAGACCGCCGCGCGCGTCGAGCAGGACCAGCCGGACGGCGGCGCGAACGTCCGCTACGGGTTGACCTTCCTCAACATGGGCAACCTCTACGCCCAGCTCGAGGACACCCTCGGCAAGTACTTCAATCGCCGGCGGCACGCGCGCGTGCACCTGCCGGACAACGAGGAGGTCATCGTGCGCCTGCGTCAGGGTGGTCACCGCCCGCGTGGATCGATGGTCGACCTCTCGAGCTCGGGGATGTGCGTCGCGCTCAGCGTGGTCGCCGCTGCGAGCCTGCGCTCCGCTGAGCCGCTGCAGCTCGTCTTCGAGTTGCCCCAGCGCAAGACGACCTTCGAGGGCCGCGCCCGCGTGGTCGACCGCCGGCGCCTCGGCGCCACGGAGTTCCTCTCCTTCGAGTTCGACCTCGCGGCCGAGGGCAGCCTGGTCGAGCGCCACGGGGAGCTCGCCGCCTACGTCACGATGCGCGCGGATCGGATGGCGGCCTACTCGCGCAACCTCCAGGGCAGCAGGCACTGAACGAGCGGAGCGCGCACGCTGGGCGCTTGCCAGCCTGCGGGGGTTAGCATGCGTGGCGCGGGACTGCACCCGCCACCTCTCCCCACCCGGATCCGTCGGACCCCAGCATGCACAAGCCCAAGTTCCTCGCCCTCGGCCTCGCCCTGGCCGGGAGTCTGTTCGCTGCGAGCGCCCTCGCCCCCCCGGCCGCCGTCGTTCAGCTCCCCGAGCCGACCGCGATGCACAAGCTCCTGCACCAGGACATCCTCCTGCACCAGGACATCGGCGTCTGGGACGGTGACTTCGAGATGAGCCTGATCGGGCAGGAGAGCTCCGGCAAGCTCACGGAGACCGTCGAGGCCTTCGGTCCGTTCTGGACCCTGAGCCGACTCGAGGGGGCCGTGCTGGGCACGCCCTGTCGAGGCCAGTATCAGGCCGGCTACGACCCCGAGACGGAGCAGTTCCTCGGGACGTGGATCGACACGATGTCGGCGGCGCTCGTCTCGATGAAGGGTACCTATGCCAAGGACTCGGACACGCTGACGATGAGGCACCGCGCCCCGGATCAGCTCGGTCGGGTCACGGACCAGTGGAGCACGGCGACGCACGACGGGGAGGGCCGGCGCATCTTCGAGTCCTGGATGACTGCCGAGGACGGCAGCGACCTGCGCAACATGCGCATCGTCTACACCCGCCGGAAGACCGAGAAGGGCGCCAGGTAGTCGGCCCATGCAGCGCGTCATCGTCATCGGCGCGGGCCTGTTCGGCCTGACCGGCGCGCGTGAGCTCTCCAGACGGGGCGCGGCGGTCACGCTCCTCGAGGCCGGCGCTGCGCCCCGTGACGTCGCCGGCTCGACCGATGTGTCGCGCATCGTCCGGCCCGACTACGGGGACGACGTGCTGTACACGGAGCTGGGCGAGCGGGCCTTCGACGCCTGGCCCGAGTGGGACGCGCGCCTCGGCGGCGGGCTGTTCCATCACACGGGATTGCTCGTCGCGACCAGGGTGCCGCTCGAGGAGCGGCCGATGGAGGCCGCGACCTTCGCACTTCTGTCCGCGCGCGGGCATGCCCTCGAGCGTCTGCGCGGGGACGCGATCCCCGTGCGCTTCCCTGGGCTCGCGGGCACCTCGTTGATCGACGGCTACTTCAACCCCGACGCGGGTTGGGTCGCGAGCGGCGCCGCGATCGACGCTCTCGCGAGCCTCGCGCGCGAGGAGGGCG
>JAQBVH010000224.1 GCA_027623615.1 Planctomycetota bacterium
GACCTCGTGCTCGCGCGGGACCTGCGCGAGGCCTGGGCGCACGCCGTGCAGCGCCGCCTCGGACCGGTGCTCGCGATCAAGTGGAGCTGGGGCATGGCCGGCGGCTTCCTGGTCTGCCTGCCGCTGCTCGCAGCGGAGCGCTTCTCGTCGGTGGGGGCGGCGCAGGCGATCGGTTGGCTGTATGCGGCCCGCGGCGTGGGAACGGGCATCGGTCCGTTGCTCGCGCGGCGGCTCGGTCAGAGCGACCGGGAGTTCGCGCGCAGCATCGCCGTGTCGTTTCTCATCGCGGCGGCGGGGTACACCGCCGCCGCCTTCGCGCCGAACCTGGTCCTCGCCTGCCTCTGCGTCGCGCTGGCGCACACCGGCGGCTCGACGATCTGGGTCTTCTCGACCGTGCTGTGGCAGCGCCGGGTCGAGGATGCCTATCGCGGTCGCGTGCACACCCTCGAGTTCCTCGGCCTGACCCTGTCCTTCGTGGCCTGGGGTTTCGTGAGTGGACTCGTCTTCGACGTAGGCGGGTCCGTCGCCACCGCCCTCCTGGTGACCGCCGCGGGCGCGGCCGCAGCTGGGCCGCTCTGGTGGCGCCGGCAAGCGCATCGGCGCGGGAGCTGACGCTCAGTCCTGGGAGAGCGGGCGACCGAGCCCGTCGTAGAGGCGCAGCGTGCGCGCGTCGTAGGGGGCAGGCACCTGCTCGCCTTGGACGAGGGTGAACGACTCGAGGTCGAACCAGCCATCCTCGATCTCGAGGCGATTGCGCAGCAGGCCCTCGTGGCGAAAGCCGAGCTTCTCGGCGACGCGAATGCTCGCGTCGTTTCCCGGCTGAACGCGCAGCTCGACGCGGGCGACGGCGAGGTGCTGGAGCGCGACTCGCGACAGGAGCGCGGCGGACTCCGTGGCGAGGCCCTGATTGGTGTGCTCCTCGGCGATCCAGTAGCCGACCTCCATGCCGCCTGCACCGCAGCGACCGTGGAGGCCGGCGCTACCCGCCAGCGTGCCATCCGGGAGCGTGAGCCCGTAGACGTAGTCCTCGCCCTTGTCGAAGGCGGCGCGCCGGTCGCGCACGAAGTCGAAGTAGCCGTCGAGGGTGATCTCATCCCGGGCCCAGGGCATCCAATTGGAGAGGTAGGCCTGGTTCGCCTTGACGAGCGCGTAGAGCGGCTGGACGTCGGCGAGCTCCCAGGCTGCGAGGGTGAGGTGCTCGCTCTCGATCCGGTAGGGGATGCGCTTGCCGTCCACCGAAGCAGCGTAGCAAGGCGAGACGCCAGGTAAATGCAGCGTGGAAACGCCTCGGTCGGCTGTCACGGGCCCGTAGAATCCTTCGCCCCCGAGCCTGCTCCTCACCATGCGAATGGCCCTTCGTCCTGCCCTCCCGCTGCTGCTCTGCTTCCCCACGCTGGCGACGGCCCTCGCCCAGAAACCCCAGGTGACGCCCCTGCGCCTGGACGGAACGGTCGACGTCACGGTCGACGGTCAGTTCACCGAGGCGTTCTGGGCTCAGGCGCCGGTCATCGGCAGCCTCACGGTCACCGAGCCCGTGGAGGGCGCGACTCCGACCCACCCGACGGAGGTGCGCCTGGCCTACGACGAGGAGAACTTCTACGTAGGCATCACCTGCTTCGACGACCCCGCCGAGGTGCGCGCGCGCCAGATGGACCGTGACGCGAACGTGCGCTACGACGACGTGGTCGAGATCTGGTTCGACACCTTCGCGTCGGAGCGCTTCGGATTCTGGTTCCAGATCACGGCGGGAGGCTCGCGCGGCGACGCCTTGCTCGCCGACAGCGGCTCCTCGTTCAACAAGAGCTGGGATGGCATCTGGTACGGCCGCTCCCAGGTGACGGACCAGGGCTGGCAGGCCGAGCTCGAGCTGCCGTTCAAGACCCTGGCCTTCCGGGAGGGCTCGGAGGTCTGGGGCTTCAACGTGCGCCGCAAGCGCATCGCCAACGGTGAGGACGCGCGCTGGGCGAGCCCGAAGGTGGCCTATTCCTTCTTCAGCCTGGCGGAGGGGGGCCTCTTGAGCGGCATGACCGGCATGCGTCAGGGCATGGGCCTGGACGTGACCCCGTACGCCAAGGCCGGCGTCCGCAAGGACCACGAGCTGACCAACCCGGACTACGCCGACGACTTCGACGCGGGCCTCGACGTGGCCTGGCGTCCGACGCCGTCGATGAACGTGCGGTTGACGACGAACACTGACTTCGCCGAGACCGAGGTCGACGACCGGCAGGTGAACCTGTCGCGCTTCCCGCTGTTCTTCCCGGAGAAGCGCGACTTCTTCCTCGAGGACGCGGGCATGTTCGAGTTCGGGCCGGCCAGCGGACGGGGGGGTGGAGGTGGTAGCGGCGGCGGCGCCGCGCGTCCATTCTTCTCGCGCACGATCGGCCGCGACGCGGACGGCAACGCGGTGCCCATCCTGGCGGGCCTGAAGTTCACCGGGCGCATGGGCGACTGGAACGTGGGCATCCTCGAGACGCGCGTCGACGGGTACACCCTCGACGACGACGCCGTGGGCGAGCGCTCCCTCGGCGTCGTGCGCGTGTCCCGAAACTTCGGCGGCGAGAACTCGGCCGGGGTCATCCTGACCCACGGCAACCCGGAGGAGGACGGGACCGCGGCGACCTACGGCGCGGACTTTCGCGTCGGCTCCACGCGCCTGTTTGGGGATGGACACTCCGGCAGCCTGTGGGGCTTCTACCTGAACACGGACAACGAGGGCAGCCCGGACGGGGCCTCCTATGGCCTCAAGGCGCAGACTCGTTCTGCAGTGTGGGAGCACACGGCCGAGGCGTACGTCAACGAGCAGAACTACGACCCGCGCTTGGGCTTCGTGCGCCGCACAGGTGTCGAGCACTACCGCTACGAGCTCGAGTTCACCCACCGCGGCGGACCGGACGACCGCTTCCGGATCGTCGAGTTCCAGGTCGCGCCCCACTACGACCAGGACCAGACGGGGTTCGAGGACCGCTTCGCGCTGCCGGTCACGTGGCTCAACCTGCAGCTGCAGAGCGAGGACTCGGTCTCGATCGAGACCGAGTGGTTCGAGGAGACCCTGGACGAGGGCTTCGACCTGTCGGACGCGGTGTTCGTCGGGCCGGGCGACTTCGACGGAGTGACCCACACCCTGCGCCTCAGCGCGAACGAGCGCCGGCGGGTGACCGGCAGCGCGCGCATCGAGGTGGGGGACTTCTACGGTGGCGACATCTTCCGCTGGTCCGTGGAGCCGAAGTTCATCCCCTCGAAGTACTTCGCCCTTGGCGTCGGCTTCGAAGACATCCATGCCCGCTTCGACGGGCCGGACCTGAACACCCAGGTCTTCTCGACCGACCTGGACTTCACGTTCAACCCGGACCTTTCCCTGCGCAACGTGCTGCAGTACGACACGGACTCCGAGGACATGGCCTGGCAGAGCCGGCTGCACTGGATCCTCAGCCCGGGCCAGGACCTGTTCCTCGTGGGCCTCTTCGGCTGGGACAGGACCAACCGCGACAGCTTCCAGCGCCTGAACGAAGAGCTGGTCGTCAAGCTCTCCTACACCCTGCGCTTCTGACCCGGTAGCGTCCGCGCTACCGGGTCCCGACCGCGAGGTGGGTGGGAGTACGGTGCCGCACCAGGGCGGTGTCAGCGGATGGCGCCGGGGGTGTCGAGCAGCTGGGTGTTCGGCACGGAGTTGCCGAACTGGTCGTAGCCGTCGAAGGTCCAGAGGACTTCCTTGGTGGCGCGGTCGATCTCGACCAGCAGCGGCTGGCCCGGGCCGGCGTGGCAGTTGCCGATCACCAGGTTGCCGTTCTCGAGGACCTCGAGGGTCGTGACCCAGGCCAGGCGCACGCCCGCGAGGTCGTCCTGGTGCAGGGCCCAGACGATGTCCTTGTCGGGCGTGACCTCGAGCACGGAGTGGCCGTTGCCCGTCGCGATCAGGGTGTTGCCGCTGAGCAGCCGCACGGCGCCGAAGACGTCGTTGCCGAAGGCCTCGAGGCCGTGCCCGCCCGCCGGCCCGCGGCCGAACATCGGCACGTCGTAGTCCCAGACGACGGTGCCGTCTGTCGCGTACTCGCGCACGGCGCCGTCCAGCTCATGGCAGACGAGGTAGTTGCCGCTGGCGAGCTTGCGCGCGAGGCGCGTGTCGTGGTGGTGGTGGGGCTGGTCGACGTGCAGCTTCAGCTCGTGGGTGACCGTCCCGTCGCGCTCGACCTCGATGATGCGGCCGGGCCCGCTCTCCGCGATCATCACACGGCCTCCGGCGAGGGGCTGGAAGGCGTGGATCTCGACGCGCCGGCCGGCGTTGTCCGGGTTCTTGGTCGCGTCGTAGGACCAGACGATCGCCTTGGTCGCGCGGTCGATCTCGACGACCTCGTGGTTCCCGCGTTGGACCATCACGTTGCCGCTGTCGAGGACGTGCACGTCATGGATCCCGCCCCAGGGCACTTCCCACTCGACCGCGCCCTCAGCGTCGAGGATCGCGAGCTTGCCGTTGCCCTGCACGATGAGCGGGTGCCCCTCCACTGGCGCCGGCGCGAAGCGGAACGAGAACACGTCGGCGTCCTTCAGCGTGACGTGCATCCGGACCGCGCGACCCGCCAGCTCGTTCACCTCGCGCTTCCAGAGCACGGGGCGCGCGAGGTCGTTGCCGATGAGCGGCGCGCAGTCCGCGAGGGTGAAGCCCTCGATGGGGGCGCCGTCGACCTCGTTCAGCGCGACGCGCACCTCGCCGGCGGCGGAGGTCGCGAAGTTCAAGAGGAGCTCGTCCCCCTCGAACGTGATCGACTTGCTGACCAGCTGCCCGCCCTCGTAGCCGGCGTGCGCGGACGCGAAACCGTCGAGGCGCAGCGTGTAGCGCCGCACGTGGGCCGTCGGCTGGGCGTAGTCGTGCTGGACGTAGAGCGAGAGCTCCTGCGGCCCGGTCTGGAGCACGCCGCAGGCCGGGTAGTTCGTGCGCGAGGTCCAGTTCGACAGGCCGATGCCGGGGCGGATGAAGCCTTCGAGGAACTCACGCTGGTAGCTCGTGCCGCCGCGGCTCGTGAGCAGCACGCCGTCGGAGCAGTCGCTTAAGTAGTCCGGGTCGACGCCGAGCTCCGCGGCCTGCTCCGGGTTGAGCACGCGCCGGCCGGGGAAGAAGCGCGCGGCGGTCGCGAGGTAGAGGTGCGGCGCGCGGGCGCAGGGCTGGGTCTGGTTGGTGTAGAGGTGCTCGCGCGGCGCGTCCCCGTACGTCATGTCCGTCGTCTTCGACCAGCTCACGAAGTCGGGGGACGGCGCGCGCGACACCGTGCGGTACCCCTGCCAGCCGCCGCCGGACCAGGTGCGGAAGTAGCAGACGTACTGCCCCTCGTGCTGCGACCAGAAGGCGACGTTCTGGGAGTCGAACTTGCCGTCGGTGATCACGCCCTGCTCGCTCAAGCGTCGCCAGTGGATCCCGTCGGAGCTGGCGTAGGGGACCAGCCCGCTGGTCTCGTTGCCGCCCAGGCCCTTGTAGCGCTCGTCGAAGGGCACGCCCGGGCGCGTGTCGAGCAGCGGCGTGAAGTTGTGGGTGACCGGGCCGATCTCGGCGAGGATGACGTTGTTGGCCTTGCTGCCGCCCGTGTCGAAGAGGCCCAGCTCGGGCTTCTCCCAGGTGATCCCATCGGCGGACCAGGCCAGGCAGGTGCGCTCAGCCGGAGTGTTGTCCTTCGTCCCCAGCTGCCTCCCGCGATAGACCATGCGGAAGGGGTGCACCTGGTCGCTTCGGTCATGCAGGACCGTGACGTAGCCGCTGAAGCCGCCTTCCCAGGCCTCGTCGAAGCCCAGCACCTTGCCCCGGTCGACAGGCGGATGCAGGACGAGCGCCGCCCCCTCGAGCGACTCGATCAGGTGATCGTCGACGAACAGCTCGAGGCGATGACCGAGGTCGATGGGGTCTTGGAGGGCGGGCAGCAGCACGAGGGAAGTGAGGATGACTGACATGGGAGACCGCCGAGGGTAGCGCTGGGTCCTGCGGATGGCCGAACAATCCCAGGCCACTGGCCCACCACCTCCCCCGCCCGCCACCGAGGGTGACTGGGGCGCGCGGCCGCGGGTTGCGGCTTG
>JAQBVH010000225.1 GCA_027623615.1 Planctomycetota bacterium
CGTCGGGTCGACCTCGGCGGTCGCGTTGACCGTCTCGTTGGTCTTCACGAAGGCGTCGTCGACCGAGAGGGTCAGGGTCGCGTCGGGGGTGGTGTCGTCGAGGATGGCGTAGATCGTGACCGCCATCTTGACCACGTTGCCGTTGGCGCTGTCCGGATAGGTCTTCCAGCGCCAGGGGCCCGCGAGGGGGTTGTCGATGATGCGGATCTCGGTGTTGTCGACCGTGCTCTGCTGGGCGAACCAGTCACCCGTGTTGCCGGCGCCGGTGTCGACCGGATCCTGGTCGAGCCAGAGGTCGTAGTCGTTGACGAGGGCCTGGGAGGCACCCGCCGAGCACTGCTCCTCGACGTAGCGCATCACCGCCACGAGGCGGGTGGTGCCGGCAGCGACGGTGAAGTCGCTGAAGAACCAGTTGGCGTTGGTCTGGTCGAAGTTCCAGTTGCCGATGTAGGCGAAGTCCGAAGTGGTGTAGTGGGACTTGTAGGAGTTCAGGCGGCCGGCGCCGTACTGATCCAGGTGCGCGTTCGACGGACTCGACAGCGACTGATCGTCGTCGGTGATGGCCGTGGCCATCAGCATCGAGGCCAGCAGCGCCGGCTGGTAGCGGGTCCACGAGTAGTGGTCGCACAGGGTCGCCGCGGCGGCGGCCACGTGCGGGGTGGCCATCGAGGTGCCGGAGTAGTTGGCGTAGCCGGTGTTGTTGTTGGCCAGCGTGCTGCGGATCATGCGCCCGGGGGCGGTCAGGTTCGGCTTCCAGCGGTTGTCGCCGCAGGGGCCGCGGCTGGAGCTGGTCCACAGGTTGCCCGGATCCCCGACGGTGCCGCTGATGTAGTCGACGATGCTGCCGACCGAGAGCACGTTCTTGGCGCTGCCCTCGATGCGGCAGGTGCCGGCGCCCGAGCCCTCGTTGCCCGTGGCGAAGACATAGAGCTGGTCGTCGTCGTAGGTCGTGTCGTCCAGGGTGCGGCAGTTGGCCTCGGAGCCGATCGGCGAACCCGCGAGGGAGTAGCCCCACGAGTTCGAGACCACCATGGGCTTGGCGGTGGTGTTCGTGCCGTCGTTGTAGCTGCCGTCGAAGATGTCGGTCGCGACCTGGATGTTGCCGTTGAGGCAGCTACCGGGCGAGAAGCCACGGAAGTTGAAGTAGCGGCTCGTGCCGCCCCAGCTGGCCAGACCGGGCGCGTTGCCCAGGTGGTCGGACTCGGCGACGCCGCGCCCGAGGATCGTGCCGGAGCAGTGGGTGCCGTGGCCGTTGCCGCCACCCCCGACGTCATCGTTCCACGGATCGTCGCCGCTGCAGGACCAGCCGACACCCCAGATGGAGAGGTCGGCGTGCGAGTTCTCGACGCCGCTGTCGATGATGCCGACGATCGCGACCTGGTTGGTGTCGCCGTCGTAGGTCGACCGGACGCGGTCGGACATGATCATGGCCGTCGACTCGTCGTGGGGCGCGGGGGCCGCGCTGACCGGCGCCGCCAAGGTCGGCTCGAGGACGGGCTCGACGAAGAGCACGAAGTCCAACGCCGCCAGGGTCGAGATCTGGTCCTCGGTGATGCGCACCTGGAAGGCGTTGATCTCGTGATCGTAGTGTTCGATCTGGACGCCCTGCGCGAGGAGCGCAGCGTGCTGCCAGCCGTTCGACTGCCAGAGCAGCGGGCGTTGGCTGTCGTCACCGGCGTACTGGCGGCCCGGCTCGAGCACGTCGACGCGACCGATCGGGGGGGCGATCGAGGCGGCGTTCAGGTCCGACTCCCAGACCGAGACCCAGAAGGGCATCAGCTCGCCGGGGCCAGCCTCGTTGGTCAGCTCCGGGCTCCAGGGGGAGACCTTCTGCCACTGCTGCGGGACGCCGACCCACTGCACGAACGGCAGGGTCGAGACCTCGCTGATCGCTCCCGCAGGGATGGCGACCTTGACGGTGTAGTGCGGGTGGAAGCCCAGCACGCGGCAGCCGGCCGCGGTGAGCTGGTCGAGGCGCGCCTCGGTCATGCGCTTGGAGAACATGACGCTTGCGTAGGTGAACTCACCGGGGCGTCCGTCGACGCGGCCCTCGAGGTTCTGGACGAGCTGCGGGTCGACCAACTCGCCCTCGGGGGGGAAGTAGGGCCCGGCAGCGAAGCCGAGGAAGAAGGGGTTGCCGGTCGCCGGCGAGACGACCACGTCGCCTCCGGGGCCAGGCTCCACGATGGCGGGGACGGGCAGCGGAACTCCGTCGCCCTGGTTCGCCATCAGGCCCTTGGAAGCCTCGAACCAGGGAGCGTCGGTTTCACCGGAGCGCTCGTCCTCCTGAACGGGTCCGACCGAGATCTGGTCCGGGGTGAAGACGCGCTCTTGCGGGACCGTCGCTTCCCCGTCATCGGGGAACGACAGGCCGAGGAGCGGCACAGCGATCGAGAGAGAAAGCAACATGGTTGTAAGTTGGCAGGTTGGCGCCCGGATGGGACGCCGGGGACTCGCCCGTCGTTCGGCCGCCGGGTTCCACGCCCGGTGTGCCGTCTGTGGATCAGTCCCGTGGGATTGAGGTAGGAGCGAAGGGACAGGTCAGAGGGTGTTGGTACCAGCGCCGCTGCCACCTTCGGTGGCAGGACCAGTGGCCTTGGACCGCCTGGTTCAAGACCGGATCACTCGCTGATGGGCGGAGGGGCGCAGGATCAACATGCCCCTCCCACTGGAGGAGACGCGTTCTTTCGGCATTTTCTTGCGTCTTTTTGCGTGCCGCCAGGGCTCAGCGATCGCGCCATGGTCTGGCCGACGCTGGGGGTGATCCCTAGCGAGCCCCGGCTGGGGTGGGTTGTGAATCACCCCACGGATCGCGCGCGCCTCAGCCTGCCCACGGATCCTGGCAAAATTCTGTCGGTTCAGCGCGCGCGCAGTCTCGCGTACCCCGCTGCAGCCATCAGGTCGGCGACCGTCGCCTGGAGGGCGCTCGCAACCGGTGAGGCGGGGAGCTGCACCTCGCGGTCCAGCGGGCCCAGAACTCGCATCACGTCGAACAGGCCCGCGAAGCCCCGGCGCCTCTTCAGCGCGGCGAAGGCCTCCTCTCGGCCCGCCGCCAGGAGGTGCTCGACCGCACCGGGACCGCCCTCCGTCAAGAGCGCGGCGACCCGCTCGGTCAAGGCCTCCAGCCGCTCGGGGGGAGCGTGGATCGCGTCGCTCCACCCGCCGACCAGGTTCGTGTCCCGGCGGGTCGTCTGACCTGGCTCGACCTCGAACGTGTCGGCCCCGAAGCAGGGGTTGCAGTCGTTGGCGAAGAGCGTGAAGTGCAGAGCGCCCTCCGGCACGCCCCGGACCCGGGTCCTGCCGCCTGCGAGCCGCGACCAGCCGATCGCCTGCTGGGCGAACGGCCCGGCCCACCCCAAGGGACCCAGCACGGGGTCGGCGGTGGGCGCGCCGCGGCTGAGGAAGAGGTACCAGTCATCGTTGCTGGCGCCTCGGTCGTACACGAGGGTGCCGCTGCCCAAAGGCGCGCAGGTGATCCGCGTGGCGCGCTCGGCCTCGACCGCCACGTCGTCCGCGAGCCCACGCAAGTGGACCTCGCGTCCGTGCTTCGCGAGGGGACCCTCGACGCCTCGCCCGCCAGGGAACGACTGGGCGACCACCCGGTAGCGACCGACCCGCACGCCGTCGAAGCTGAAGCGCCCTGCGTCGTCGGAGATCGCGAACCACCAGTCCTCGAGGGCGGGGTGACCCTCCTCGGGGTCGTGGCGCAGGAAGGGACGCTGGCTCTCGGGCCCGAGGGGCAGCCCGCTGGCACGGTCACAGAGCACCGCGAAGGCGCCCGCGACGGGTGCGCCAGCTTGATCGTGGACGAACCCCGCGATCGTGCCTGTCGGTGGGGCGATCCCCGGCGGATCTTGCGCCAGCGGCGCGAGGGTCAGGGCGAGCAGCGGGGTCCAGGGCATGCTGCGAGCATCCCCTCAGGTCCAGCGAGTCGCCAGCCTCCCTGGGTGATCGTCGCGATCGGCCCGGCGAATCGACGTCAGCTTGCCCGGCGACTGCGGTGGCGGTCCTGGACGAAGGCCACGATCTTGGGCGGGATCCCGCTCAAGGGGACGACCTCGTCGACGCTGCCGCGCTCGATCGCCTCGCGGGGCATGCCGAACACTACACAGGACTGTTCATCCTGAGCGATCGTGTAGCCACCCGCGTCGCGGATGGTCCCGAGGCCCGTTGCGCCGTCGTCCCCCATCCCGGTCAGGATGACGCCCATGGCGTCCGCGCCAGCGACGCGCCCGCAGGACTGGAACAGGACCTCGACCGACGGGCGGTGCCGGCAGACCTTGGGGCTCTGACCAACGTCCACCCGGTAAGCGCCGGGCACTCCGGCCAGCTTCACGTGGAAATCGCCGGGCGCGATCAGCGCCAGACCGGGTCGGACCAGGTCGCCGTGCCTGGCCTCCCGGACCTCGAACACACACTCACTGTTGAGACGATCGGAGAACGAGGCCGTGAACACGGGGGGCATGTGCTGGACGATCACGATGCCTGGGAGGTTGCCCGGAAGGGATCCCAGGATCCGCCGCAGGGCCTCGGTGCCGCCGGTCGAGGCGCCGATCGCGATCACCTTCGGCGTCCCGGACTCGACGCCGCGATCGTTGGCGACCCTGGTCAGCGGGGCGTCCGAAGCTGGGCGCGAGGCGCCGAGGTCGGCCAGGGCTGCGCCGCGGATGTCGTGCAGCAGGTCTGCGATCAGCTGCTCGATGGGGTACGCAGCGCTGGGCTTGGGCAGCACGTTGAAGGCCCCGGCCTCGAGGCAGCGGAGCGCCAGGTCCCCGCCCTTGGGCGTCATCGAGCTGACGACGATCGTCGGAGTCGGGCGCTGGTCCATGATGCGCCGCAGGAACGTCAAGCCGTCCATGAGCGGCATCTCCATGTCCAGCAGGATCACGTCCGGATCGTGCCGGACGATCATGTCCCGCGCGACGAACGGGTCCTGCGCGGTGGCGACGACTTCGATGCCCTCGGCCTGCCCGAGGATGGATCGCAGCCGGGCTCGGACGACCGGAGAGTCGTCGACGATGAGGACTCTGACGGTCATGCCTTCCGCGCCTGGTAGTGAATTTGGATCGACCCAAAGTCGGAGAAGAGGTGGGCAGTGCAAGCGTCCGCGGCGGGCTCCGGGATGGCCTCGACCGAGCTCGGCAGGCCAAGCTGGATCGGGCTCGTGCGGGCTCCGAGCAGGCTGATCACCTCGCCGGCGACCATGTTGGCGAGCTCGGAGAGCGCCTCGATACCCTCTGTCGTGCTGACCTGCTCCAGGTCGACACCCAGCAGGTTCGAGGCCAGCTCACGGACGAAGCCCTGGTCGGCGCTGAGGAAGATGTCACCAGAGGACCCGTCGCCGTCGAAGGAGATTCGGGCGTGGTGGTCGTGCTGGTCGGTCTCCCCGCCGGGCTCGACGTAGACGAAGGCGCTGCGCTCGAGAGCGCGGGAGACGATCTCCTCGAGGTGCTTGGCGTTGATGTCCATCAGGAGGCCTTCCCAAGCGTGTGTCCAGCGAGCTCGCGGAGGTCCTCTGGCATGAACGGCTTGTGCAGGATGCCTGAGATGCCGAGGCGACTCAGCCGCATCAGACGGCCCACGTTGCTCTCGGTTGTCACGAGGACGACGTCGATCGACGAGAAGCGGCGATCGTCCTTCATGCGCTCGAGGAACTCCTCACCGTCCATGACCGGCATGTTCAGATCCAGCAGGACCAAGGACACGGCCTGGACCTCCAGGGCGTCCAGCCCCTCCTGGCCGTTGCCGGCCTCGAACACATTGTGATCTTCGAGTCCGATCTGGATCAGCGCGCGCCGCATGGACCGGCGCAGGATGGGGGAGTCATCGATGATGAGGACCTTGTCGTTCATGGTGGGAGGCGGTTAGAGGACTCTCTCCAAGTCCTCGAGCTGGCTGGCCGTGCGCAGGGTCAGCCCTTGCAGGTGCTCGAGGTCGATGTGCAAGCGTGTCAGGGCGCCCTCATCGAAGGGGTAGGCCAGGCCGTCGTGCCCCACGCCTGCACCCAGGTGGGAGCAGACGATGTCGGCCACGTGGATCGCGTCGACCAACGGG
>JAQBVH010000226.1 GCA_027623615.1 Planctomycetota bacterium
GGTCTGCGTCGATCCCGCTGACGGTCCACACGTCGCCGTGCGCCGTGCAGATCACGCCGTCGCCGTTCGGCAGGAAGTCGACGCCGCTGGCGAAGAGCAACGCGCCCCACGGGTTGTCGTGGGGCAGGCTGAGGGTGTCGACTGCGTAGGCGCTGGCGAGCGCTTCGTCGACGACGCCCTGGGTGACCAGGTCGGGGTAGCGCCGGGGACCAGGACGGTGCTCGGCGGCGCGCTGATCGATCATGACCTCCACGCCCGCCTGAGCCGGAAGCTCGCCCGCGCTGATCACGCGCCGGATGCGTCCGTCTACGAAGCCCGGTCGCTCGACGACGCGCACACCGTCACGCTCGTAGACGAGGGCGACCCCGTCCGCGTCGCTCCAAAGCTCCAGCAGCCTCGCCAGGCCCGCGTTCGGCGGCGCGCCGATCTCCGAGGGGCCGCCCGTGCGCGGCTTGTTCAAGAGGCCGAAGCGCACGTCGCTGAACACGAGCGGCGTCCCCTTCCAGGCGGAGACGAGCTCCAGCGTCTCGAGGTCATAGAGCAGCGTCGCTCCCGCGAGCTTCACCGCCAGGCCCTTGTTGACCTGCGCGCGGCCCTCGACGCCATCGACCAGGAACGAGTGCGCGAGCCACGGCCCCGTGTCCATGCGCGCGATGCGGTCGTCGTGCCAGTCGGCGTCCGTCTCGACCTCGTAGGGCTGCGCCTCGGGGCTCGCCTTCACGCGCGGCGTCCAGTCGGGCGGCGGCACGAACGCGCTCGGGTTGGCGAAGGCGCTGTGGTCGCGGAAGCCGTCGTCACGCTGCTCGTCGAAGTGCCACAGGCCGATCGTGCGCGCGTCCGAGGCGAAGGGCTCAGCTGGCACCTGGGTCAGGTCGCGCAGTCCGCTCGACAGCCGCAGCTCATCGACCAACCCGAAGCAGCCGACGCGGTGGTCTGCCGCCACAGCGGCACCGACCAGGAGCGGACCGGGGACGACCGGCTTGCCGTTGGCACGCACGGCTGCGCGTTTGACCTCCTCCCCATCGAGGAAGAGCGCGACCTCGTCCCCGTCGAAGGTGAACCCGACGTGGTGCCACTCGTCATCGCAGATCGGACGACCGCTGCGGATCTCGCTCGGCTCGTAGCCCGGCAGGTACAGCGCGAGGTCCCCGCGCCCCGCATACGCGTACAGCTCCCAGTGGGCGCCCGAGGACTTGGAGTGGTTGGACACGAAGACCTGGAACGGGTTCGGTGTCGCGCTGCGCACGAAGGCCTCGACCGAGAAGGGTGAGGCGGCGTAGTCCTCACGCGGCGCGAAGGCCACGTCCGTGCGCGAGCAGTCGAGGGCGTGACCGAAGCGGCCGGGCACGAGGACCGGTTGGCGCGTGATCGGAACGCCGCTCGCCGGCACCTCGGCCTGCGCGGCCCATAGGATCGCGTTCAGCAGGAGGCGCCGGCCTTGTGGGTGCTCGTAGGACGCGACCGCATGACCGCCGGTGAAGCCGAAGCCGCGCGCACCATCGGCGTCCCGACACCAGGCGACCGTCTTGGGTCGACCCTCGAGCTCGACCTGCACGAGGGGCGTGTGCCCTCGCAAGCGCAGGTCGTAGTACCACTCGTCGTGTTGCGACCATTGCGCTGCGAGGCCGCGGGTCACGGGATGGTCGTCCACGGCGACCGACACCGAGCCCTGCGCATGGGTGATGCGCGAGAACCAGTTGTTCGGCGGCGGACCGCTCTGATGGTCGAAGTGGCCGCCGGTCCAGGCCAGCAGGAGCTCGCCCAGGCCCGCGTTGGGCACGATCGTCGACCAGTGCAGGGCGACGAGGCCGCACCCCTGCGCGCGCAGCGCGCGCAGCGTGCTCAGTCGACCGGGCTGCGCGAGGAATGGATGTCGTGAGAGGTCACGATCGGCGCCGTCGGAATAGAGGACGAGCGCGTCGACGCCCTCGAACAGGGCCTCGTCCTCCGGCCATCCACCCGGCACCAGGGTGCAGCGCACGCCCGCGGGCTCGAGGTCACGCACGAGCGCCTCGAGCGACGGCGCGTACTCGTGGGTGCCGGCCGGGTGATCCCCGGCCATGTCGCCCGCGAGCAGCAGGACGTGACGCTCCTGGGCGAGCGCGGCGGTCGCGAGGACCAGCAGGATCAGGACGCGCATGTCAGGCCGGATCGAGGCGGGAGAAGCGCTTCGCGCTGCGCTCGCGGGCCTTCCGCGCCTCGACCTCGCGGTCCTTCGCGGGCGTGGTCGTGGACAGGCTGACCAGCAGCTCGTGCACGACCTCCTCGGCCCGGGACACCGCGCGGTCGAAGGGCGCCTGGTTCGCCTGGGAGGGCTTGTTCGTGCCGCTGATCTTGCGCACGAACTGCAGGCAGGCGGCGCGGACCTCGTCCTCGGTGGCGGGCGGCGCGAAGTTGAACAGGGTGCGGATGTTGCGGCACATGGGCTCAGTCCAGGTCGGCGACGAAGAGGGCGGGGTCCGAGCGGAAGACGTCCACGCACGTCCCGCAGCACAGCCTGAGCTCGTGCCCCTGCCAGGTCACGGTCGGGGCATCGAGCGGCAGCCGCTCGCCGGAGACGACGCAGGTGGTGTTCCCGAAGGGTCGCGCCTCCGGGTAGGCGCGGGCGATCCAGACTTCGGGTTCGCTTGCGCTCTTCTCCGCGCAATCGGGATTGCAGAACCAGACGCGCTCGCCCTCGTGCTCGAAGTACGCAGCCGGGTCGATCGGCCGACCGGAGATCGGGCAGGCCGTGTTGCCGAGGAAGCGCGGCGACTCGGGTAGCGACTCGGGTAGCGACTCGGGCGGCGACTGGCATGCGGCGAGGAGGAGCAGAGGAATGAGCAAGCTTCGCATGGTGGATTCGGAACGCGCCGGACCCACCCTACCAGCGACTTCCCGGGGCGGCGGGTGTAGAAAAGCACCCATGAGGGGATTCGAACCCGCGACTCGATGGAGCCCCTCCGCGCGCACTAGACTCGCCGCTCCATGCAGACACGCTCCCTCGGCAATACGGGCCTCGAGGTCTCGATCCTCGGCTTCGGCGGCGCGCCCCTCGGCGACGAGTACGGCAACATCACCGAGTCCGAGGGCGCGGCGGCCCTGCACGCCGCCCTCGACGCGGGCATAAACTTCATAGACGTCGCGCCCTACTACGGACGCACCCTGGCCGAGCAGCGCCTGGGTCGCGCGCTCGAGGGTCGCCGCGACGAGGTCGTGCTCGCCACGAAGTGCTGCCGCTACGACGTGCGCGGCTTCGACTTCTCGGCGGCGCGGGTGCACAGCGACATCGATGACTGCCTGAAGCGTCTGCGCACGGACCACGTGGACCTGTTCCAGATCCACGACGTGGAGTTCGGGACGCGCAAGCAGGTCCTCGAGGAGGCGCTGCCCGCCATGCTCGAGGTCAAGGCCTCCGGCAAGGCGCGCGCGATCGGGATCACGGGGCTCGCGGTGCACACGCTGCGCGACCTGGCCGAGGCCTTCCCCGGCGTGGACACGATCCTGTCCTACTGCCACTACAACCTGATGATCGACGACCTGCTCGAAGTCGTCCTGCCGTTGGCGAGCGAGCGCGGGATCGGCGTCATCAACGCCTCGCCGCTGCACATGGGCATCCTCACGTCGAGCGGCCCGCAGCCCTGGCACCCGGCGCCGGACGAGGTCAAGCAGACCGGCATGGCGGTCGCGCGTCTGTGCGAGGAGCGCGGCCGGTCCGTGGTCGAGGTCGCCCTGCGCTTCGTCCTCGATCACGAGGGCATCGCGACGACGCTCTGCGGCATGAAGAACCCGAGCGAGGTGGCCCAGAACCTGCGCATCCTCGACCAGGCCTCCGACCCCGCGCTGCTCGAGGAGATCGCCGCCCTCGTCGCGCCGGTGAAGAATCAGACGTGGCACGAAGGGCTGCCGGAGAACACGCCGCCGGGCCTGGCCTGACGCAGCAGTGATCGGCAGGAAGGGCACGCGCTCAACGCGGGAGCCACGTCGGCAAGCTGTGGCAATCGGTGCAGCTCACCATCTTCTGCAGGCCTGCCGAGGGCGTGTTGCAGCGCGCGTCGAGACGGACCTCGATCGGATCATCCGCCCAGGTCGCGAGATCGAGGGGGACGGTCGTGAAGAAGGGTCCGCACGATACGAAGAGCCCGGTCGAGATCGCTGGCACCTGACCGATCGTGAAGCGGCCTGGAGCCGTCCGGTCGAGGGAGAGTGGCGCGGACTTCACCTTGGGGGGCGCGGTCTGTGCAGCGGGCCAACGCACGGCAGGCGGTAGTCGGAGTCCTTCCTCGCGTCCGCTCAAGGCCACGGCGGTGCGACGAACCTCTTCGGAGGGATGCCAGCGTGCGAGGCCACAGCAGGCTTCGGCCTCGAGGAAGAAGAACTGCAGGTCACCGGCAAAGAGCTCGCCGTCCTCGCTCCAAACCCCTTCGAAGGGTGCGTCGTCCTCCCCGATGACGTGGAACGCCAGATCGACGAAGGCGAGGTCGAGTTCGATGCGTTTGACCTCGCGCGCTCCCAGTAAGACCTCGCGTGTGAAGAGGACTCGGTCCTCGCGGTCGTACACCTCGAGGTGGTACTCGCCGGCGGCGAGGTTCTCGAGGAGCTGAGACTCACCGAGCGCAGCCACGCGGACCGAGCGGTCCAGGCTGAACCCGCAGGTCTCGCAGAAGCCTGCCTCGGGACACACGGGACAGGGGCTGCGCCCCGCGCCATGCAGCTCGAGTCGCGGTGGCAAGGTCACGCTCGCGAGAGGCGCATAGACCACGACCTCGAGCGAGCCTGTGCCTCGGTCCATGGCGACCTCGGGCGGCGCGGTCACCTCGCCCGCGACGATCGTCACGCCCTCGAGGAGGACCGGGTCGTAGCGGGCGCAATGGACCTCCACGGACCACTCGCCCACATCGAGGAGCGCGCTGGCTACCGGCTCCTTGGCGTACTTGACCAACCACGAGCCCTCGGGTGCGACCCTCAGGGCGTGGCCGGTGAGTGACTTGCCAGTGATCGCGTCCCGTGCGCGCACCCGGAGCTCACCGCGCTGGACCAGAATGTCGGGGAGGAGCCCCTCGCGTCGGAGCTCCTCCGCGCTGGGTTCGACTTCGGCGCGCCTGTCCTCGGCGCTCTCCCGAGCGGTGTCCGAAGGGACGTCCTCGCCTACGAGCTCCGCCGGAACGTGCGCCGCCCCTGGCGTCGTCTCGGCGCCACGCCGCGGGACGGCCGTGGATGTCGGGCTCGCGTACCAGGCGACCGATGCCAGGAGGACGACGAGCAGGACGAGGGGGAGCACGAGGCGAGACATGGAAGCACCTCCAACCTATCGCCGCCCAGCGGCCGGCTGTGACGAGTTCCTGCGATCAGGCGGAGCGGAAGGCGTCGATCAGGCGCTGGGCCGCGAACTCGGGCGCGAGCGAACACGACCGCACCTCGGCCAGGGTCTCCGCGAGGGCGGCTTCCACGCCGGGGTGGGCGCGGAAGGCGTCGAGCAGGCCCTCCTCGATCCGGTTCCACATCCAGCGCACCCGCTGCTCCTGGCGGCGGCGCTCGAGGCCGTCGTCATGCGAGAGGGCTGCGCGGTGCTCCTCGACGGCTTCCCAGAGTTCGTTCAGGCCTTCGCCCGTGACCGAGCTCACGAGCAAGGCCCGCGGGACCCAGGCCCGATCGGTGCGGGGCAGGTAGCGCAGGGCCGCCGAGTAGTCCTGGGCGGCGGCGCGTGCGCGCGGGAGCAGGTCACCGTCGGCCTTGTGGACGACGACCACGTCCGCGAGCTCGAGGATGCCCTTCTTGATGCCCTGCAGCTCGTCGCCGGCGGCGGGGAGCATGAGCACGACGAAGGTGTCGACCATGTCGCTGACCGCGACCTCGGACTGGCCGACGCCGACGGTCTCGACGAGGACGACGTCGAAGCCCGCGGCCTCGCACAGGAGCAGCGACTCCCGCGTGCGGCGCGCGACGCCGCCGAGGCTGGTCGCGCTCGGCGAGGGCCGGATGAAGGCAGCGTCGTGCTGGGCGAGGCGATCCATGCGCGCCTTGTCGCCGAGGATCGAGCCGCCGGAGAGGGTGCTCGAGGGATCGACGGC
>JAQBVH010000227.1 GCA_027623615.1 Planctomycetota bacterium
CGCCCAGCGCCTCCGCGAGCGGCGGGAAGAAGCCGGGCAGGACGTGCGCGTCGTCGTTGAGCAGCAGCACGCGCTCGAAGCCCTCGAGCATGCGGATCGCCCAGTTGCAGTTCTCGCCGAAGCCGCCGTTCTCCCGTCGGCGCAGGACGCGCACCTGGGGGAAAGCTGCCTCGACCTGGTCGGCGCTGTCGTCGGGGCTCGCGTCATCGCTGACCACCACGACGATGCCGAGGGGCGTCAACTCCTCGAGCAGCGGCGGCAGGTGTTGGCGGAGGTTGTCCCAGGAGCAGTAGCTGGGGATGAGCGCGACGGTGGAGGCCAAGGGCGCAGTTGTACGGCACCCCGGCTCCTGGCTAAAGCGGTGGCAGGCCGAACTGCCGGTCCCGCGGCGCTTCCTCGTGGCACTCGATGCAGGAGGCGATCGCGCCCGCGGCGGTCACCGCTCCCTGCGTGTCGAGCGTGGCGTAGACCCACCCCTGATCCGTGTCCGGCGTGCTGGCCGCGAACTTCATCATCAGGAACAGGGGCCCGCGCGCCCCCGCCTTGAACTCACGCCCCGCGTCGTCCCGCGCGTAGGGCATCCAATGGTCGTCGGTCAGCTCCTCCTGAGCCTCGAACGAGAGGAACGGGAAGCTCTTCGGGAGGGTGCCCGCGGGGAGCTGTTCGGGGTGGAACGACTCCTTGACGAGGACCTGGCCGATGGGCGCCTCCTCCAGGGTCTCGTCCGCGTAGGCCGCCGGGTCCTTGGCGTAGAGCGAATAGAGCTTGCGTCCATGGGTGGACGCGTCGCGGCTCGCGCTCAGGCGCGCGTGGTCGGTCGGTGGCATCCAACAACGCTCCGGCGACCAGCGCGCGGCCTCGTCGAAACGACCCCACTGGGTGTAGTGCCCGCGCGAGTCTTGGGCGGCTGCGATCCAGGCAGGATCCGCACCGTGCAAGGCCTCCGGCTCACGGTAGTCGAGATCTCGATCGTCCGGTTTCGAAGCGCAGGCGAAGAGGAAGGGCAGCAGGAGGAAGAACTTCATGGCGCTACTCGAGAGGCGGGAGCCCGAACTGGCGATCCCGCGGCGCGTCCTGGTGGCACGCGATGCACGAGGCGATCGCGCCCGCCGACGAGATGACGCCGTCGGCGTCGATGGTCGCGTAGACCCAGCCCTGGTCCGTGTGCGGGGTGTCGGGTGCGAACTTCATCATCAGGAAGAGCGGCCCTCTGTCCCCCGTCCGGAACTCACGTCCTGCGGCGTCGCGCACGTAGGGGACCCAATCATCCTCGGCCAGCCGGTCGACGTCCTCGCTGGTCAGGAGCGGGAAGCCCTTCGGCAGCGTGCCGTCGGGAACCGGCTCGGCGTGGAAGGACTCCTTGACGAGGACCTGGCCGACGGGAGCCTCCTCGAGGGTCTCGTCGGCGTACGCCTGCCGGTCCTTCGCGTAGAGCGAGTAGATCTTGCGCCCGTGGGTCGCCTCGTCGCGGCTCGCGCTCATGCGCGCCCGATTCGGCGGCGGTCTGCGGCACAGCGCCGGCGCCCAGCGGGCCGAGTCGTCGAAGCGACGCCAGGTGGGGTACTGCCAGCGCGACTGCCGCGCGAGGCTCATCCACGCGCGGTCGGCGCCGTTCTGCATGAGGGCCACCTCCGCCAGGGGCAGGTCCTGCCAGAGAACGTCGGGCAGACCGAACTGGCGGTCGGTGGTGCTGTCGCGCTGGTGGCAGCGCATGCAGGATTCGATGAGTCCGGCGCTGGTGAGTTCTCCCTCGGGGGTGGCGGTGCCGTAGATCCAGCCCTCGTCGGTGCCCTCGGTCTCGGGGTCGAGCTTGGCCATCACGAACAGGGGTCCGCGTTCGCCCGAGCTCCAGACCTGGCCGTCGAACACGGCGTAGGGGTGGGCGACCAGCCCACCGCGCGGCACATCGCTGGGTAGGTCCTCGGCCGCGACCTCGACCGGGTGGAAGCTCTCCTTGACGAGGACCTGCCCGACGGGCGCGTCCTCGCCATCGGGCCGCAGCCACTCGTAGGCCTTGGCGTCCTTGACCCGGAGTCGGTAGAGCTTCTGGCGGTGGTCTCCCGTGGAGGCCGCGCTCTGGCGCAGGACCGGCGGCGGCGGCATGTCGCAGTCGAACAGGGCGAGGCGCGTCAGCGAGTCGGCGAGGGCCATCTCCTCCCAGCTCTCCATCGCCTCGAGCAAGCGCGCAGCAGCGATGGGGTCGATGTCCGCGGGCTCGGGCTCCGTCACGTTCCGGTCGTCCGGTTCGGAAGCGCAGGCGGCCAGGAGGGGCAGCAGCAGGGCGAGGTTCTTCATGGGCGACGCAGACTGTGCAAGCGGCGGGCCAGGCCTCGGAGAGAGCCGTACTCGCCGTCGCCGTATCCCGGAGGATACGCGCTCGTGCGCTCCGCGATCCCGCGGCAAGGAATCGACCTCCTCCTCGTCGAAACAGCAGGCGCTGGCTGATCCCGCAACTCGAACCCTCGGTGCGCCTACGAGGGGACCAGCGACGACGGACCGCTGGGCCCGGTCCAGGAGTGGAGCCCCTCTGCGCCAAGGGTGCAGACTCCGGGCTGCCGCACCATCAGGTACGGCGTCAGACAACACCTACGCCTACGCCAGCTGCCGGATCGCTGCCAGGATCGAGCGCGTCGCGTGGCTCTTGTTCAGCGTGTAGAAGTGCAGGCCCGGGACGCCTGCCTCGAGCAGCTCGCGGCACTGGGTGATCGCGTGCTCGACGCCGGTCGCCATCACCGCGCCGGGGTCGTCCTGGACGTCGCGTAGACGCTCGTGGAGGTGCTCGGGGATCGTCGCGCCGCACATCTTGGTGAAGCGCTCGATCTGGGCGACGTTCGTGATCGGCATGATGCCCGGCACGATCGGGATCGTGACGCCCGCCGCCTTCGCGACCGCGGTGAACTCGAGGAACTGGCGCGTGTCGAAGAACAGCTGCGAGACGAGGAAGCCCGCGCCCAGGTCCTGCTTGACCTTCGTCCAGTGCAGGTCGTCCGCTGCGTCGGTGGCCTCGGGGTGCACCTCGGGATAACAGGCCGCGCCGATCGAGAGCTCCTCACCGAAGCGCTCGCGCAGGAAGCCGATCAGGTCGGTCGCGTTGGGGAACTCATCGGCCAGCGGCTCGGAGTCGCCCTCCTTGGGACGATCGCCGCGCAGCGCGAGCACGTTGGTGACGCCGGCCTCGGCCAGCTTCTCGACGTTGGCGACGATGTCCTCCCCGGTCGCGGCGATGCAGGTCTGGTGCGCCATCGCCGTCGTGCCCAGCTCGTTCTGGATGCGCGTCACGACCTCGTGCGTCCGGTCGCGGGTCGAGCCGCCGGCGCCGTAGGTGACCGAGACGAAGTCCGGCTCGACCGCCGTGCGCAGGTCGGCGACGGTGCGCATGAGCTTCTCCGCCCCCTCGTCCGTCTTGGGGGGGAAGAACTCGAAGCTGAAGACCGGGCTGCTGCGGTCGTAGAGGCGATCGATCCTCACGTTGTCTCCAAGATATCTTCGAAGCGTTCGCGGTACTGGGGGGGGATCTCGATGGGCTCCATCCGCTCCAGGTTCACGCAGGAAGTGACCTGGCGGGCGTCCACACAGACCCGATCGGCCAACCGGAACACGTACCTGAGGCCCAGGGAGGAACGTCCCAGCTTGAAGCACGTGACGCTGACCACGGGCCGGTCTCCGAAGCGCATGGGCGATCGGAAGTCGACCTCGGAGTGGACCAGCGGGAAGCCGATCTTGCGCTCGAGCAGGAGGTGGTAGTAGCGCTGCCCGACGTGCTTCTCCCACAGCTCCTCGAAGACGTCGTGCAGGTAGTCGTAGATGCGCGGGAAGTAGACGATCCCCGCCGGGTCCACGTGGCCGAAGCGCACCTGCAGCACCGTGTTGTAGCTCTGGCTCACGCGAACAGCTCCGGCCAGGTCTCGCGCACGGTCTCGACCACCATCGTCGCCAGGCGCTCGATCAGCTCCTCGCCCTCTGCGGTCGAGGCGTCGGCCGGCGCACCGCAGTAGGCCTGGTCCGCGCCGCACTCCTGGAAGTTGCGCGCGCCTGCCTTGATCCGCTCGATGAGGCCGATCTGGACGTCGGGCAGCTCGCTGCGCACCGGACGCACCGCGTCGCCGTCGGCGGCGAGCACGATGCTCGATTCGTAGCGACCCGCGTGGCACTCGCCGCTGGCGAACTCGTCGCCCAGGGTCTGGGCCCAGCGCCGGCGCGTGTTGTCGGGGAAGACGACCGTGGCGGTCTCGTCGTCCTGGCCCTGGTGGTCGAGGGGCACGCCGCGCAGGACCTCGATGTGCGCCGGCTCGAGGTGTCCGTTCGAGAAGACGATGCGCCGCACGCCCTGGTCCTCGAGGCTGCCGATGATGTCCTCGAGGATCGCCCACAGGGTGCCGGGCCGCAGGCCGATGGTGCCCGCGAAGCCGTCGGTCCAGCGGGTCACGCCGTAGGGCACGGCGGGCAAGAGGACCGTGCGGATGCCGTACGCCTCGAGGCGCTCGGCGGCGCGGCGCGCCTGGGCCTCGGCGATCGTCACGTCCGTGTCGAGGGGCAGGTGCGGCCCGTGGGGCTCGGTGCTGCCGATCGGCACGAAGGCCACGACGTCGGGGCCGAAGAGCTCGGCGGCCTCGGGCCAGGTGTGCTTCGCCAGGTCGGACATGCCGAAGGATTCTAACGCTCCGAACACGAGAGGACCGGCACCCCCCGAGCAGGAGGGTGCCGGTCCACATGGATCCGTCCGCTGGGACGGTCGGATCGGCTACCTGTCGGAGACGGCCTCGCGCCATACGCGCACCGCGGCCTCGAGATTGGCCGGCTCCACCACGACGTCGAGGTCCGAGGCGGGATCTAGCACCAACTCGCGGCAGGGGTCCTCGCGCGAGACCGAGCTGACCCCGGCGTCGCCCTTGCCGTCGAGCTTGCGCTCGAGCAGCTCCAGCTGCTTGCGCAGCTCCTGGATCTGGCGGCGCAGGTCCACGTCTCCCTGCGTGGCCGGCTCGGGAGCGCGTTCCTGGATGGTCGCGTCGACCCAGACCTGGGGCGCGACCTTGACCTCGACCGGCCGGGAGGGGGTGGGGGCCGTCATCCTGACGTACTCGCCCGGGGCAAGGTACAGGCCGGTGTAGACGACGTCGACTCGCAGCTCACCCGTGGGTGCGCCCTCGGAGACCTCGACGCACTCTTCCGGCTCCTCGATCTCAACCTCGGTGCTGAGGGAGTAGTCCTGCTCGACATCGATCCCGGTCAGGTCGCAGCTGCCCCTCAAACGTACGAATAAGTCGCTCTCGATGGCCTCGTTGGCCTGCTCCTCGACCGTCTCCGAGAGGCGCACCCGGAGCTGTCCTTCCGGGACCTCGCGCTTGCGGGTGATGTTGACGAAGTAGAAGGTCTCCAGATCCCGCTCCACGGCATCTACCGGCTCCGCCGGCTCGGGGGCCTCGACCGGGGTGTCGGAGTAGACGAAGAAGCCCTCTATCGAGCCGTCTGCCTCGGGCGCACGCGGGTCGAATCTGCCCCACGCGTCGACGGCCTGCGGTTCGTTGAAGAACACGTTCTGCACGTCACCCTCGAACGCCCAGTGAGACTCCTTCTGGTCACCAGCGCTCCGGAGGAAGTAGCGGCCGACCGACCTGGTGGGCTCCACGTCCGCGGTCTCACACTCGCCGGTCACATCGTCGAGCTCGACGCACTCCTGACGCGAATCGCATTCGACGATCGTCGGAACTACGAGCCAGCGAGATTCGGGCTGTGAGGGCTCGGTGAAGTCGAGCTTCGCAGGCGCCTGCTGCGTCCACTCGAAGACGAAATCCCCCTTGGGAATCGCCGTCACCCAATCCCCCTTGGGCATCGCCGTCACCCAGCGATCAACGGCAGTCTTCTCTCCCGCGGGCGCATCCAGGGCCACCCAGAGGTTCTGCTTGTCTTGCTTGGCCGCCTTGTGAGCTGCGCGGCGTTCGAGGCGCGCCTTGCAGGCCTCGCAGTCGTCATCGTGGCTTGCGCTCCACGCGGAGGCGGAGCCAGCGGTCAGGGCCAGCGAGCTGGCCAGGAAGAGGGGGGGGACGAGCATC
>JAQBVH010000228.1 GCA_027623615.1 Planctomycetota bacterium
TCCCGCGGCCCCCTCGACGCGTCCCGGCCTCGGGAAGTGGGAGATTCTCCCCCCCTGCCAAGCGGCGGCCCGGAGTCGACAGTGAGTCAACCGGGAGCTGCTGTTCCAACCATCGCCCAGCCTCCTGAAGATAATCGAGCGCGGCTCTCGGTTGGCCACCTCTCAGCGATGAGGGCCTGGGGATGCGCAAGACCCCGAGGACGCGCACCCTGCGCTCGAGCACGGGGGCGCCGCGGATCAGTCGGCCGAGTGGATCTCCACTTGCTCGCGGCGCCACACGTCGGCCGTGCGCCAACGCGGGGCGATCAGCTGCGCCTCCCAGCCAACGAGCGCGCGCTCGAGCGCCGCGACGGTCTCGGGAAGGGCCTGTGCGAGATCACGGGTCTCGCCCGGGCCCCGAGCCAGGTCGAACAGCCGCATCGGTCCCGCGCTGACACGGATCAGAGAGCGCGGCCGGTGAATCGATCGCGTCGAGGCTACTCGCCGAGGATCCCGTCGAGGACCTCGAGGCGCTCCTTGGCTCCCTGCTGATTCGTCCAGAGGGGGCGCGCCAGCTTGGCGTAGCGCCTGGCGCGCTCCGTGCTGGTCAGGCCGGCGTCGGCGCTGTTGGTCTTCTCGTTCTTCGCAGGGGCGAAGGTCGAGTACCAGTAGGCCGCCATGAAGTAGAAGGTCGGCGCCTGGTCGGCGGACGGCTCGTGGCCGGCGTCGGTGTAGGCGTCCATCTCGGGCAGGGCGGCGCGCACGCCGGCTTCATCCTTGACCGAGATCAGCATGCCCATCAGGGCATCGCGCCAGAGACCATCCTCGTTCTTCGGCGCGAACTCCCTGGCGAGGGCGACCACGTCGGCGTCGACCATGCCGACCTTGATGAGCACCTTGACAGCGGCGAGGCGCTGCTCCTTGGTGCCCTCGGTCAGGGCCGCGCGCACAGGGCCGACAAGCAGGTGACCGAAGGGCGAGCTCGAATCGAGGTTCGACAGTTGCTCGAGCAGGCCATCGAGCAGCTTGGCGCGTTCCTTACCTTCTGCAGCTTCGAACTTGGCCACGGCGGCCTTGATCGCCTTGAGCTCCGGCAGGTTCGCCGCGATCATCTGGTCGAGGTGCGCGACGTACGCAGCCGGGCCGCCCGGCTGATAGCCCGTGCGGCCGAAGACGTCGCCGTCCGGGGTCATCAGGAGCACGGTCGGGTAGCCGCCGACACCGTGCAGCTGGGCGAGCTCCGCGTTGCGGGCGGGGTTCGGCACCTTGGCCTTGTTCCCGGGCTGACGCGGAAAGTCGAGGCTGACGAGGACGAAGTTGTCCATCACGCCGACGTCGAACGCTTCGTGGTCGAAGACCTCCTCGTGCAGCCTGATGCACCAGCCGCACCAGTCGGAGCCTGTGAAGTCGACGAGCAGGTTCTTGTTCTGCTCACGGGCGATCTTGACGGCGGCGTCGTAGTCCTCGACCCACCGCTCGCCGGCGACGGCGAGCTGGGTCAGGGCGGCGAGGGAGAGGGCCAGGAGGGGCAGCTTCATCGGGTCCTTGTATCGAATTCTTCTTGGATTGCGGGCGGGCACCGTACGCAGCGCCGCCGGGACGGGGACGTTCGGGGGAGGAAAAGGACAGAATCGGGACACCCCCGGGGCGGACCGGCCAGGGTGCTGAATCACCCGGAGACCGGCAACCAGAAGGCGGCCGCCCCCCTCCGGGAACGGCCGCCCTGTTCATCGTCGCGATCGGCGCGTGACTCAACCGTCCTGCAGCTCCTTGCGCACGGTGCGCAGGAGGTCGCGGGTCAGCAGGATGCCCTCGTCCTCGGAGTGCTTGCCGCCCTCGTACTCGACGCCGACGAAGCCGCGGTACCCAGCGTCCCGGATCACGATCTTCAGCATCCGTCGGTAGTCGGTGTGCGTCTCGTTACCGTCCGCGTCGAAGTCGTGGGACTTGGCGGAGACCGCCTTGGCGAACGGCATCAGCTCGGTCACGCCCGTGTAGCGGTCGTACTGCTTGCCTTGGCCGAGGTTGAAGTTGCCGAAGTCAGGCAGGGTGCCCACCCGAGGATGCCGCGCCTGCTTCATCACACCGGCCAGCCACTCGCCGTTCGAGGACAGGCCGCCGTGGTTCTCGACGATCACGTTGATGTCGTAGTCCTCGCCGATCTGACCCAGCGTGCGCAGGGAGTCGGCGGCGCGGCCCATGCCTTCCTCCCAGTCGTTCGAGCCGCCCGCGTTGACGCGGATCGAGTGGCAGCCGAGGAAGGCCGCGGCTGGGATCCACTTGAAGTGCTTGCGGATCGCCTTCTGGCGCTCGGCCTCGTCGGTCGCGGCGAGGGAGCCCTCGCCATCGATCATGATCAACAAGCTGCGCACGCCGACGGACTCGGCGTTCTCCTTCATGCGCGCCAGGTAGTCGAAGTCCGTGGCCTTGTCCGCGAAGAACTGGTTCACGTACTCGACCGCGTGGATGTCGAACTGCTCCTTGGTGTAGCGCGCGAAGTCGAGGTTGTTCAGCTCCCCCGAGCGCAGCTTCTTGTGCAGCGACCACTGGGCCAGGGAGATCAGGAAGAGGTCGTTCTCGTCCTGGCGGCGGGGCGTGGCGTGCAGGGCCCCGGCGCCGAGCACGGCGGCCGTGCCAGCGAAGAGAGCGCGTCGGGTGGGCCCCGTGCGCTGGGTGGGCCCAGTAGGAATCGTCATCGTCAGTCCAGTCGCAGGTGTGTCGGCACGTTGATCGTCACGCCCCGGACGCGACGGGTGACCAGGTGGTGAACCTTCTCGTGGGCGCCGTCCACCATCTCCATCGAGCGCTTCAGGGCGGCGGCGGCGGCGCGCGAGCCGAGGGCCTCGTCGCTGAGGGCCAGCTCGTCCGCGGCCTCGATCGCGCCCTCGACGCAGCCCTGGGCCGCGGCGCCGAAGTCGCCGCCCACGGCGTCCGCGCCGTCCATGGCAGCGACAGTCGCGGGACCGATCACCGACTCGACGTCGAGGCGTTGACCGACGGCAGCGTGGATCGTGCCGATCATGGCGCCCCGGGCGCAGTGCCAGAAGGGCGCGAGCAGCTTCTTGCCGCCCTCCATGACGCCCAGGACCGCGGCCCTGATCGCCGCCGCCGGATCCTCAGCGCCCTCGAGGGCGCTGATCAGGTAGCCGTAGCAGGCCTTGGCCGCCGCGTCGGTCACCTGCCCGGGTGCGGGCGCGGCATCGACGAGGGCGTCACGGACGTGACCGGTGAGGTCGGTGAAGGAGGCTTCTTCCTGGCTCGTCATGGCTTCTCGTGGTGGGAGCGCGGGGAGCTTACCCCTTGCCCCCGGGGGTCGCCAGCCGCTCACCCGCACCCTCGGCGCGGACCCGGGCCCAGACCCGCGCGAAGGGCTGCTCGAGCGCGACCTGGGACACCCAGCCGACGGCCAGCGTGGCCGCGAGGAAGGCCAGGCAGGTCTCGGGCGCCGACCAGCCCTGGCCCTCGAGGTGCACGAGCACGAGCACGTGGGCCAGGTAGGCGCTGTAGCTGACCCGTCCCACGAAGCGCAGGGGCGCGGAGGCGAACGGCCGGCGCAACCAGTCCGGTCCGTGCAGGACCCCGACCAGGAGCGCAGCGCACAGGGCGGCCTGCCGGTCGAACTCGAGGTGGAAGTGACGATGGTCGACGCCCCACAGCGCGGGGACGTGCAGGACCAATCCGCTCAGACCAGCGCAGCCGAGGACACCGGCCACCCTCCTCGACCAGGGCGCGTCCGAGGTCACGGCGACCAGACTCCCGAAGAGGAAGATGGGCACGTAGGGCCCGAGCGCGATCGGATAGTCGGGCGGCCAAGCGAGGCGCGCAGCGATCCCGAGGGCGACGAGCATGGCGGCGGTCGGGACCCAGCGCCGACCGCAGGCGACCCAACCGGCGATGACCAGCGGGATGGCCAGGTAGGAGCGCAGCTCGATCGGGATCGTCCACAGGTGCCGGTCGCCGCGCACGAGCAGCAGGTGCCGCCCCACGTCCTCCAGCGTCCAAGCGTCCATCGGCTGCACGGGCACGGACCGGCGCAGCGCGAAGTAGACCAACACCCACACGAGGAAGACCGGCAGCACCCGCAGCACGCGGCGCACCGCGTAGCGCAGCCAGGTCGTCGCGCGCCCGAGCTCTTCCTCGCGCAGGAGCTGCTCGGTGAGCAGGTAGCTCGAGAGCACGAAGAACAGGAACACCCCCAGGCGTCCGCAACCCGACAGGTCGAAGCTGGGGTAGGGCCGGATTCCGACGTTGCTCGCGTGGGCCAGGAGCACCAGCAGCAGCGCCACGCCGCGCAGGCCGTCGAGGGCCGGGACCCGCGGCGCGGGAACTTCCGGAGCGGACATGGCGAGCCATGGTGCGCACCCCACGGGGGTGCGTCCAGTAGGATCGAGGCGTGCGCAGCCTCATGCTCTTGACCCTCGTGCTCACAGCCTGCGGGGACGACCGCGGCGCAGGCTCGAAGGAGGGCCCGGTCGCGCCGCCCGTCGAGGGCGGCTGGGTCGAGGGTGTCACCGGCCTCTGGACGCTCGAGCGTGCGCAGGCCGCTGAGGGCATCGGGGCGATCGGCTATGCGCGCGGCTGGGAGCCTGCCCACGAAGAGCAGGGCGTGCTCCTCCACCGTCGCGACCAGGTCGCACCCGGGGCGAACCTCTACTGCTCCGGTCACGCGGCCGAGGCGTTTTTGATCGACGCCGACGGCGAGCAGCTCCATCGCTGGGCCCTCGACTACGACGACCTCGAGGGTGCGCCGCCCCTCGATGGGGATCACCAGCGCTGCTGGCGGCGAGTGCGCCTCCTGCCCGACGGGGACCTGCTCGCGATCCACGGCGGGCGCGCGCTCGTGCGCATGGATCGGGATTCTCAGCCCCGCTGGGTCTTCGGGGAGCGCGTCCATCACGACGTGATCGTCGACGACGTCGGCGACCTGTGGACCCTGACGCGGCGGGACCGGCTCATCCCCAGGCTCGACAAGCAGGCGCCGATCGTCGACGACGAGCTCCTCGTGCTCTCCCCCGAGGGCGAGGTGCGCTGGCGCCTGTCGTTGACCGAAGCGCTGCTCGCCTCACGTTGGTCGGACGTGCTCCTGCAGGCCCACCGGAGGGGCGAGACGCTCCACACGAACTCACTGCGGCTCCTGCGTGGCCACATCGACGCTCCGGGCTTCGACGCGGGGCACGTGCTGCTCTGCGCGCGGGACCTGGACCTGGTCTTCGTCGTCGATCCCGATCGGCGCCAGGTCGTCTGGGCGCGCACTGGTCCCTGGCGCATGCCCCACGATCCGCGCGAGCTCGCGGACGGGCGCCTGCTCCTGTTCGACAACCTCGGCGGTTCCAGCGAGCGCGGGCTCGCCTCCCGGGTGCTCTGGCTCACCGCTCCCGGCGGCGCGATCGACGCGGCCTGGCCCGCCGAACCCACGCCGGAATTCTTCACGCGCTTCTGCGGCACCGCGAACGTGCTGCCCGGCGGCAACCTGCTCGTCACCGAGACCGGCGCCGGTCGCGCCTTCGAGCGCACGCCGGACGGCGAGCTCGTGTGGCTCTTCCAGACCCCCCACCGCGCCGGCAACGACGGCCAGCTCGTCGCGGCCCTGTTCGAGGTCGAGCGCATCCTCGAGGCGGACCTCGACTGGCTCGAGCGCTAAGAGGCTCCGCGCAGGCCGACCTGCACGGCGCGCCAGCCGCGCTGGATCTCCTCGACGTCGAGGCCGCGGCCGATCAGCACCAGGGTCGAGCGCTCGAGCACTTCGTCGATCGGGGTCAGCTCGGTCCACTGGTACACGCCCTGCACGAGGTGCGCGCCGCCCCGGGCGAAGTGCAAGAAGCCCTTGCTGCGCATCAGGTCCAGGCCTTCGCGCTTGCCCAGGAACTGCAGCCACATCGTGAACGCCTCGCGATCGATCGGCGCGTCGCTGGTCAGGGACAGGGTCCCCACGCCGGCGGTGTGATGCACGTGCGCGCAGACCTCGTCCGGCGCGTGGTCGTGGCCGCAGGTGGGCAGCGCGCGCGCCTCGTCGAGGGGCCGGAGAGCGAGGACGCTGCGCAGATCGA
>JAQBVH010000229.1 GCA_027623615.1 Planctomycetota bacterium
GGGGAGCTCGGGCTCCATGACCGCAGCTGGTACAACCGCGCCGGCGTCGAGCGGGTGATGGGCTTCGCCTCGCCGCAGGAGGTCGAGTCGTTCCTGGAGGCGGTGCCCAGCTTCGAGCGGCAGCTCGTGCAGGACGGCACGCTGCTCGTGAAGTTCTACCTGGACATCTCGCGGGACGAGCAGGCCGAGCGGCTGCGCAAGCGGCGCGAGGACCCCCTCAAGCGCTGGAAGATCGGCCCCATCGACGCGGCCGCCCTCGAGAAGTGGGACGACTACAGCGAGGCACGGGACGCCATGCTCGCGCGGACGCACCACGCCGATGGTCCGTGGACCGTCGTGCGCGCCGACGAGAAGCAGGCGGCACGACTCGAGGTCATCCGGCACCTGCTCTCGCTGGTCGACTACGGCAGCGAACACGCCGATCGGCTGACGCTCGACCCCGCGGTGCTCGGGACCTGGAGCCCCGAGCGCCAGGCGGTCGGCTGGCTCGCGCGGTAAGCGCTGCTACCTACTGGTCGACGCTGGCCTTGAGCAGCGCGACCAGGCAGCGGTCCGTGCCGCGCAGCTCGGCGACCGTGATCAGGGTCCACTCTCCATCGGGGAGGCTGGCCGTCGAGCGATGGGTGGCCCGGGCCGAGGACGGCAGCTCGAAGCTGGCGCGGTGCACGAGGGGGTCGCGACCATCCTGGCGTTCGCCGCTCTCCCAGGCCACGTTGCCCCGTCCGACCGACTCGAGGGCCTGGACGATGACCAGGTCGGTCCAGGCGACGACGCGCCCGCCACGCCCGACCGCCGGGCAGCACCAGAAGGTGAAGCCGTCGAACGAGTCCATGACGGTCGGGTCGCCGATCGACGCGTGGGAGGCGATCTCGACGTCGAAGTCCTGCAGGTAGTAGCGCTCCTCGCCGCCGACCAGCATGACCGCATCACCGGGGCGGCAGGAGCCGGTCGCGCGAACGGGCAGGTCCTCGAGCAGGCCCTGCGGCTCCCAGTTGCCGGCCTGGGCGGCACGGGCGGTCTCGGCGTCGACCGTGCCGAAGCGCAGGTCGAGCGTGACGATGCGGTCGCCGATCGACTTCCACTCGCGCACGGTCTTCTCGACCAGCGTGCGTGCGCCGGCGTCAGGCACGAAGGCCACCGGGCCGATCACCCGCACCAGGGCCTCGAGCCCGGCCTCGTCGAGGGCGGTGCGCAGGTAGTCCTCGAGCTCCCAGCCGCTGCCGAACAGGCGCGCGGTGAGCTGCTCCATGACCTCGTCGAGGGGCGGCTCGAGGTACATCCCACCCGAGGGCTGGGGTCCCCAGACCTGGGGCAGCTTCGCGATCAAGGGAGGCGCGAGGAGGGCGCCGACGTTCACGAACGGAGCGTCACTCGGGGCGGCGTCGATGCCGGCGACGCGCACCAGCAGGAGGCCTTCCGCGTGGCGGTCGTGCCCCACGAGCATCGACCCACCTGCGCGCAGGATGCTGGCGCTCGTGACGATCGTGCTCGCCTGACGCGGGAGACGCACGCCCAGGTTGCGCTGATCGTCGATGCTGACATGCTCGACCGCCGCTGCAGGCAGGGTGCTGCGGCCCCAGACCCGGACGAGCACACGGTCAGCGTCCTGGGGCACGACGATCGCGCCGAGCTCGAGCCCGTCGAAGAGGCGCGTCACCTGGGGATCGGAGACCGACGAGGTCTCGGCCACCTCGACGTCGTAGTCCGTCAGCTCGGCCTGCCAGCGCAGCGTGCCCATGCGCGTCCGTCGACCGAGCACCGCGTTCGTGCGCGCCGTGGCGACGGGCGGATGCGCCGCGAGCAGGGCAGCGGTCTCCGCCGGGCCGAGCAAGGGGCCGAGGTCCTGGCCGACGCCAAGGGGCAGGAGATGCGCCTCGAGCTGCGCCGTGCGCAGGAGCTGCGCCTCGAGGTCGGTCAGGATCTCCTCGACCCGGGCATGAATCGGGCCGCTGGCGCCGATGCGCAGGAAGCCGGCGCGGGGCTCGACCTCGAAGAGCTCGTCGACGCCCTCGCTCTCGAGCACGTCGACGAGCAGGCCGATCCAGGTGTCCATGCTGGCCTCGCTGGCCTCCTCGAGCGGCACCTGCGGCGACTGGCCGTAGTCCGACTCCAGGGTGTCGAGGTGGGACGACTGCAGCGGCAGGCGCAGGTCGACGCCGTAGTCCATCGGGTAGGCGAGCAGCTCCAGGGCGCGCAGGTCGTGCATCCGCACGGTCGGCGCGTCGGACTGGCCCCAGGCGAACGGGGTGGCCAGCGGTGCCGTGAGCAGGGGGAGGAGGTGGGCGAGCGAGCGGAGGGTCATGCGCATGGTCAAGTCCGGGAAGGGGGAGTTCGCGCTCCCTGACGATTCGGCCCCGCCGGTGTAGACGCTCCTCAGGGCCAAGTTACCCCCGCGGGCCAAGTTAGCGGAGCGCTCGCATCAGCGCGCCGACCGGACCGCGTGCAACCACCCGTGGCCGAAGCGCTCGTCCGGTTCCAGGTAGTGGCCCTCGCTCCACTCGTTCCAGGAGGCGAGGAAGACGAGGGGGTCCTCGAGCCGGTCGGCATGCTTCATGGCTCGCGACAACGCTTCGTGGAAGCGCTCGGGGTGCTCGCCGGTCACGACCGGGGACCAGGGATAGCGGTCCGGTCGCTGCGTGCCGAAGTCAGCGCCGCGGGGGGAGGCGTCCCAGCCGGTGGCGATCGAGGGCATGTAGGGCAACCCTCCGGTCGTCGCCCAGTCGGACCACTCTGCTGCCCGCGCGGCTGCGTAGACGCTGTAGTCCTGTTCGCGGGGACCCTTCCAGTCGGGCAGGTGCACGTAGTGGGTGACGCTGTCGAACCCGAGCTCGCGCACGAGGGGCAGGGTCTCGGGGTTGGGCTCGATCGCGGCGAGGTGCAGGCCGGCGAACCCGCGCTCGCGCAGCCATGCGCGGGCGCGCATGATCGCCTCGCGCGCCCAGCGCACGCCGAGCTCGCGCACGAAGAAGGTCGAGTCGTAGATCGAGAAGTAGGGTACGCCGCCGACGGTCAGGTAGTTCGCGCGGGCGAAGTAGCGCTCCGCCACGAAGGCGATCAGCGCGACGAAGTCGTCCACGTCGGTGGGGACGAGGCGCTCGGGGTCGAGCACCGGGGCGTCGGCCTGGCGCACGGGCAGCACCCGGCGCGGCATGCGGTTGGCCCACATGACCGCGAACGGCATCTGCGCGCCGGCCTCGCTGCCGAGGAACCCGAGGTCGAGGGCGTCCTCGAAGACGCGCTTGCCCCGGCACCAGAAGTGGCCCCAGACGAAGGCGTCGATGCCCGCCGCCCGCGCGAGCGGCACGCGCACGTTCCAGGCCGCCGGGTCCCGGTCGTCGTAGCTGCCGAGCAGGGGCAGCTTGGGCTGGGCGTGCCCCGCGAAGCGCGGACGGCAGGCCGCGACCAGCTCCCACTCGGTGAAGCCGGGGTGGAAGGCTGCGTCCCGCTCGGGGATCGGGTGCCAACCGGGGTAGACGTAGGCGGCGAAGCGCACGCCGCAGAGGGTAGAGCATGGGAGGCCCGGCGACCGGGCGCGGCGCGGTCCGGGATGGTGTCGCTGCCCTGTGCGCCGGCGCCGTACACTCGCGCCCGTCATGATCCGCACCCTCTCCCTGCTGCTCGCTCTCGTCCTCCTCGTCCTGCCCGCCTCCACCCAGGAGGACGACGGCTTCGTGTCGCTGTTCAACGGCACGGACCTGACGGGCTGGGTGCCGGTGAACACCGCGCCCTCGACCTGGGTCGTCGAGGAGGAGGGCGTCCTGCACTGCACGGGCAAGCCGATCGGCGAGCTGCGCACCTCGCGCATGTACCAGAACTTCGTGCTGGAGCTCGAGTGGCGCCACCTCGTGCCCGGCGGCAACGCCGGGGTGTTCGTGTGGGCGGACGACATCACGGCCAAGGGCCAGCCCTTCCACCGCGGCATCGAGGTGCAGGTCCTCGACCACGCATACGGCAAGGCGGACTGGTTCACGACCCACGGGGACGTGTTCCCGATCCACGGCGCGCGGATGACCCCCGAGAACCCACGCGGCGGCTCCCGGGCCTTTCCGAGCGAGGAGCGCTCGCACCCGAGCCCCGAGTGGAACCACTACCGCATCACCTGCATGGACGGGTCGATCCGCCTCGCGGTCAACGGCAAGGAGGTCACCCGCGGCCACGGCTGCAGCCCGAGCCGGGGCTACATCTGCCTCGAGTCCGAGGGGGGTCAGGTCGACTACAGGAACCTGCGCATCCGCGAGCTGCCGGACACGTCGTTGGCGCCTGGAGAGACCGCGATCGCGAACCGTGGCTACCGGACCCTGTACACGGGCGTGGACCTCGCCGGCTGGAAGACGAGCGGTGACTGGAAGGTGCAGGACTGGCGGCTGACCCACGGCGCGGGCGCGGCCAGCCTCGAGACCGAGGCGAGCTTCGACCACTTCGACGTGAGCCGCAAGGCGGGCCAGGGACCCGCGACGCTCTACCTGCGCGGGCACGCGGCCGGTGCGATTCCCCTCGACCCTGACCACGCCTGGGGCGACGGCTGGCACCGCCTCGAGGGGGAGCTGCGCGGCGACGTGCTGACCCTGCGCCGCAACGGCGAGGAGGTGGCGGTCCGCAAGCAGCTCGCGGGGCTCCCCGCCTCCGGTCCCCTCAGGATCGAGAGCGAGGGCGGCCTCGTGCTCGCGAACCTGTTCGCGCGTCCCTTGACCAATCACACCGGGCCGACCGTGCTCGAGATCCCGAACGTGCACCGGGACGAGGTGATCTGCTTCGCCCTCTACACGGTCCACGAGAACACGCTGAAGCTGACGGCGCAGCTCTACCCGCTCGAGGAGAGTGACAGTCGCGAGGCGCGGCTGGAGGTGTGGCGCGCTGGCCGCTGGCGGCAGATCGCGACGACCACCGTCATCGACGAAGGCTGGACCGCGCCGTTCCGCGTGGAGCGCTGGGACGACACCCAGGCCGTGCCCTACCGGGTGCGTCACGGTGAGCGCGCGACCTACCAGGGCCGCGTGCGCGCCAACCCCACTGGCAAGGACGAGCTCGTGATGTGCGCCTTCACGGGCAACTCGATCCACCCCGCCCACGGCGGCGACATCTCGCGCGACGACCTGGTCGCGAACGTGCAGCGCGTGGACGCGGACCTCCTGTTCTTCTCGGGTGACCAGGTCTACGACCACAACCGGCACCTGGCGGCCTGGCTCAAGTTCGGCCGGGACTTCGGCGAGGTGATGCGCGACCGGCCGACGATCACGATCCCCGACGATCACGACGTCGGCCAGGCGAACATCTGGGGCGCGTCGGGCAAGCAGGCCTCGACCGGCGCCGGGCCGGACGGCGGCTACTTCAAGCCGGTGCCCTACGTGCAAGCGGTCGAGCGCGCGCAGACGAGCCACCTGCCCGACCCCTTCGACCCGACCCCGGTTCAGCGCGGCATCGGCGTCTACTACACCGATCTCGTATGGGGCGGCGTCAGCTTCGCGATCCTCGAGGACCGCAAGTTCAAGACAGGACCCGAGGGGCTGATCCCGCGCCAGGGCCCGCGGCCGGATCACATCCTGAACCCCGAGTACGACCCGCGCAGCATCGACGTGCCCGAGGCCATCCTGCTCGGCGAGCGCCAGCTGCACTTCCTCGACCAGTGGGCGCGCGACTGGGAGGGGGCCGACATGAAGGTCGCGCTGTCCCAGACGATCTTCTGCGGCGGCGCGCACATCCACGGCAAGCTCGGCGGGCGGCTGCACGCGGACCTCGACAGCAACGGCTGGCCCCAGGCGGGTCGCAACCGCGCGCTGGAGGCGATCCGTCGCGCCCACGCAGTGCACGTCGCGGGCGACCAGCACCTGGCGACGGTGTTCCAGCACGGCGTCGAGACCTGGAACGACGCGGTGTACTCCTTCTGCGTGCCCTCGATCGCCAACCTGTACCTGCGCTGGTGGGACCCGCTGGAGGAGGGCGCCCAACGACAGCCGGGGGCGCCGCCGTACCTCGGGCAGCACCTCGACGGCTTCGGCAATCACCTCACCG
>JAQBVH010000230.1 GCA_027623615.1 Planctomycetota bacterium
GGCGCGAGCCACGAACCCTCGCAGGCCCAGAGCAGCCCGTGGATGCCGCTCCTGATCTCGCCCGTGTCCGTGTCGAGCACCGCCAGCTCGTTGTGCACGTTTGCCTCGAGCAGCTTGCCCGCCACCTCCGCATCGAAAGACTGGAACGGGGCGCTGCGTTGGCGCTCGACGAGACCGAGGCGCACGATCAGCTCGACCGACCCGCGGCACATGCCGCAGTCGCCGTCGAAGCACACCATCGGCCGCAGCGGGGCTGGCCGCAGGGGGGCGTCCGTGGTCAGGTTGGCGGCGCGGTCGGCCATGGGCCCATTGTCGACCGCGGCCGGCCCGATGCCCACCGGACCCCTGGCCGATTCCCCGGGACGTGCCAACGAGGGACCGCGCGGGGCCGTAGCCAACTCCATGCGCCTCTTCCTGCTCGTCCTGGCGGTGGCACTCAGCGCCTGGCTCGTTTCCAGCCGAGGTGTGCCGTCGCTCGCACCCGCCGCGACGGGTTGGAGCGAGGCGCCACCCGCCCCCGCACCAGGAACGGGGCTGGAGGGCCCCTCGCCTGGTTCGGAGGGCGGGCTCCATCGCGCGGCTTCGCGGTCTGCGCCCGGCGGAGCACGCCAGCCCGCGAACGTCGAGGGGAGCTCCGCCCAGGACTGGCGCAGCCCCCTGCGTGGTCGCCTGGTCGACGTCCTGTCCGGCGAACCCCTCAGCTGCCTGCGGCTCGAGTTCGAGGGGGAGGTGACCGAGACCGATCACGACGGCTGGTTCCGCACCGCGCGCGACTACCCGGAAGGGCAGCACCTGGTCGGGCTTGGATCGGATCGTCACGCCGGTTGGCGCGCGCCCCTCGCCCACGTGCGCGGCTCCTATCGCCTGGGCGTTCCGGAACGGCGCGTGTCGAGCGGACCGCGCTATCCCCTGGTGTGGCCCAGCGGGAGCGCCTCCAGCCTGGCTGGGCAGCGCATGCGCATGATCCCCTGCCCAGCCGATGGCCAGCGTCTTCGGGGTCGTGACCTCACGCGCCGGCCAGACCTGGGTGCAGTTCCCGCCGTTGACGGACCGGCTCGAGCACAGCGGCCCTTGGACACTGGAGCTCAATGAGCAGGTCGAGCACTCGTTCGTGCAGGGACGGGTGCAGAGCGTGGACACGTCGCTCCACGCCCCGGTCGAGCTCGAGAAGATCGACGCAGCCGAGCTCGAGATCTTGATCACCGATCAGGAGGGCCAGGTCGCGAGCGGCACCGAGGTCACGCTGACCGAGCGTGCGACCGGGCGAACGCTGCAGCGCACGCCCTCCATCGGACTCCTGAAGCTGCATGGGCTGCGCCCGGGCCCCTACCTCCTCGAGGTGCGCGGCCACGGCTTCTACGGGTCGCGGCTCGAGTTCGAGCTCGCGCCGGGAGCGAACCTCGAGCTTCCCGTGGCGCTCGAGCCCGCGCTCGGCGACGGAGAGGTCCAGGTCGTGATCGAGAGCGCCTCGGGCGAATACCACGGACGCACGAGCGTCCTCTTGAGCCCGATCGCGCTCGAGGAGAGCGGCCTGGACTGGGAGGCGCGCAGCATGCCTGTCCTCTGGCGCGAGGAGGGCGGCGCCTGGTACGGCAGCTGTGCCTTCGAGGGCCTGCCCAGCGGCGAGTACGAGCTCACCGCGCAGGGCGGTCAGTTCCACTGCTGGGCCCCCGGCGCCCGTCGCGTTCGTCCCGGCGCGGACCGGACCGTGCTGCAGCTACTCGACCAGGGGGACGAGAGCGACCTCGTCTTGCGAGTGTTCGACGGGGAGACCGGCGGCTGGGTCGAGGAGTACGTCCTCGAGCTGACGGGCTCTGGCTGCGGGAAGCAGTTCTCCAGTACGCGCAGGGTCCAGCAGGCGCGCGCCAACCGCGACGACGCCGCCCTGACCACGGTGCCCCCCTCCGTGCAGGTGCGCTGGTGTGTCTCGGTCGACGGCTACGAGCGCCGCTGCGGAGACATGGAGTCCTTCAGCTCGGCGCGACTCGTCGATGGTCGGCGTGTGCGTGTCGTGGACGTGCACCTAGCGCGCAGCGAGCCGAGCGAGACCGCTGGGGTGAACCGGCGCAACGACTGACTCAACTCGACTCGACGACCTCATCCCGGCGGCGCTGCGCCTCGGCCCAGCACCCGGGGCAGAAGGTGTGCGAGAAGCGCAGGTCTCCGTGTTGGTGAAGGTACTCCTCGACGGCCTGCCAGGCCCCCTCCCCGTTGCGCACCGACTTGCACGTCGAGCACCACGGGATCGGGCCGCGCGGCACCTTCGCGCGCACGAGCTGTTGTTCGAGCTGCCCCTGCTGCAGCAGGCCGTCCTCGCGCGCAACGCGCAGGACGACGTTGCGTTGCTCCAGGTCGCGATTGCGGATCCGCCGCTGGCGGGCCATGAAGGCCAGGAGGAGCGCGATCACGACCGCCGAGGCGGTCAGGCCCATCCAGAGCCGACGCTTGCCCTCGTAGAGGGCCTCCTTGGTCTGACGCCACTCGTCCTGGAGTTGCTCCTGGAGCTGCGCCAGCGTCTCGAGCTCTCGCTCGTGGTGCTCGCTCGCCAGGACCCCGTGGTGGTAGGCCTGCTCGAACTCACCCGCCCGCCCGTGGGCCTCGGCGAGGACGGCGTGCAGCACGGGAGCCAGGTCCAGGGGCAGGTCCCCGTCGTGGAGCGCCGCCGACCTCTGGGCCGCGTCGAGCGCTTCGGCATCGTCCCCCAGCTCGAGGGCAGCGCGGGCCACGCCGCACCAGGCCATCGCCCGCTCCTGGTCCAGGAGCTCGTCCGCCGCGAGGCTGGCCCTGAAGCTGTCACGCGCCTCGGACCAGAGCTCCTCCTGCAAGAACGCCTCGCCAGTGCAGCGCTGACTGTACGACACCAGGCTCCCGCTCCCCAGGAGCTCCCCCACGGCCATGCCGCGCGCGAAGTGCTCACGCGCGAGCGCGAAGTGACCCTCCCCGAGCTCGATGGCTCCCAGGGAGTTGTGGGTCATCGCGACCATGCGGGTGGGCGCCTTCGTCGGCACGACCGCGAGGGCGCGCTGGAGGCTTGCGCGCGCGAGCGTGGTCTCCTCGACCGCAATCTCGGTCGTGGCCAGGTTGTAGTACAGCACCGCGAGGCCGGGCCGCCCGGGCAGCTGCTCGACGATCTCGAGGGCGGCGAGGTAGTCCTGGCGCGCCTCCCGGTAGTCGAGCTGCATCTGATGGTGAACCGCCCGTAGGTTGAAGAAGGTGGACTGATAGCGGGGCGAGAGGTCGTCGAGGTAGTGCGCCTCGAGGTCGCGCAAGAGCTCGGCCGCCTGCTTCTGATCCGAGGACCACAGGACGCCGGCGAGCACCCCCATGCGCGTGCGGGCCCGCAGGGACCGGTCCCCCACGCGTTCGGCAAGGTCGAAGGCGGCCGTGTAGTCGCGCACCGCGCTGTCGCGATCCGAGGACAGGTGGTGCAGACGCCCTCGCGCCAGGAGGACGTGAGCACGCGCCACGGGGTCGGGGCGGGCGGCGAGCTGCTCCTCGGCGTCGGCCACGAGGGCTCGCGCGCGGTCGAGGTCCTCGTTGGCGATGAGCCCGGCGAGCTCCGCCAGAACGCGAGGACGCTCCGCGTCTGCGGGAGCGAGCTCGGCCAGACGAGCTTCCAGGCCTGCGGTTGTAGACCCGTGGTGGGTGTCACCCCCGTTCAACCAGGTGAGCAGGAGTGTCACCGCAGCCAGGCCCAGGAGGGCGACCAGCAGGCGGGGAGGATTCATGGGAGGAGAGTCCGGAATGAGCCGGCCGGAGCTTAGCAATGCGCTTTGGCCCGGGTCGAACCGAAAGTCCCGACACTCGCGCGGCGCTCAGACCGGCTCGGGTCCGGAGCCAAATACCAAACCCTCGCGGACTGGTTCTGGCCGGACGATCGAGCCGACCCACCCGACGAGAACGGTGGTACCTGCGCCGATCGCGGCGTAGAGCAGCCCCGAGAGCTGCGTGCCTTGCTGGACAGCGATCAGGGTCACGCTTCCTGCGGCCACTCCGATCAGCGCCGTCGTCTGGCCCGTGCGACGGGCGAACAGGCCCAGGGCGAAGAGGCCGGCGAGGCAGCCGCCGAGCAACCCCATCAGGGACAGGAACGTGTCCAGGAGCGAGCGCAGGTCGGTCTTGGCCAGGGCGATCGCGGCGCCTGTCCCGACCACACCGAGGAGCAGGGTCAGCCGCCGCGCGAGGCGCAAGCAGACCACGTCCTCGGCCGCCGGCCGGAAGCGTCGGTAGAAATCGGTCACGCCCGCGGTCGCGATCGAGTTCATCGAACTGTCGAGGCTCGACATCGCGGCGGCGAAGACGCCGGCGATCACCAGACCGGCGACCCCGGCGGGCAGCTCGTTCGCGACGAACCAGGGCAGGATCTCGTCGAGCTTGGCGGCGGGGTTCGTGGCAGCGGGGTGGTGCTGGTAGAACACGAACAGCGCGCTGCCCAGGCAGAAGAACAGCACGGAGGCCGGGATCGTCAGGGCCGCGTTCGTCCAGATCGCGCGGCGCGCCGAGGCCTCGTCGGGCGTCGTCAGGAAGCGCTGGATGACGGCCTGATCCGTCGTGTACGGAACGAGGTTGTTGAACACCGCGCCGATCAGGATCACCCCGAGCGTTGGTCGCGCGAGGTCCCAATCCAGGTCGACCATGCGGAACTTGCCCGCGGCCGAGGCCTCGCTCCAGACGGCTCCAAGTCCGCCGTCGATGCCGCTGCCGATCGCGATCAGGACGAACACGGCGCCGCCCAGGAGCACGAACACCTGCAGCACATCGGTCCATATGACCGCCTCGATCCCGCCGAGCACCGTGTACAGGGTGGCGAGCAGACCCATGATCACGATGCACAGCATCACGTCCAGCCCGGTCACCGCGCCGAGGGCCAGGGCGGGCAGGCACAGGACGATGCCCATGCGCCCGAGCTGATAGAGGATGAACGACGCGCTGCCGAACAGCCGCGCGGCAAGGCCGAAGCGGCGCTCGAGGTACTCGTAGGCGCTCGTCACCGACAGGCGGGTGAAGAACGGGAGGTAGACCAGCGCGACGAGCGGCGCCAGGGCCACGATGCCGAGGTTCTGGAGGAAGTAGACCCAGTCGGTGTCGTAGCTCTTGGCCGGGATGGCCATGAACGTGATCGCCGAGAGCTGCGTCCCGAAGATCGAGATGCCCGCCGCCCACCAGGGCACGCGCTTGCCTGCGAGGAAGAAGTCGTCGGTGGTCGTGTGGCGGCGGCTGAACCAGAAGCCCATCGCGACCAGAGCTGCGAGGTAGACGCCGAGCACGATCCAATCGAGGGCGCGGAATCCACCTGCCAGCGAGCGCGGCGTGAGCTTGAAGACCCTCGGCGTACGCACGCAGGGGCGCACCTCCCCCGAGGGGATCACGAACCCGCCGTCCCACGGAACGACCGGCGTGGTGACCGCCGGCCAGGCCCCGGTGAAGAGCTCGCCGTCGAGCGTGCCCTCCGTGCGCGGGAAGCTCCCCATGGCGACCCAGGTGTCGGTCAAGGTCGAGTACACGAGCTGATCCGCGGCGAAGCCCGGATGCTCCTCGCGCAGTTCGCTCGCGGGTGCTGTGACCGAGCCCGCGTCGCCGCCGACCACGATCAGGTGGTGCGGACCGAGGGCGAGGGCCGGGCTCGGGGCAGCGGTGATCGGCCGCGGGAGCTGCGCGCGCGCGCTCCAACCCTCGGGCTCCGACCAGCGCCAGGTGTCGGTCAGCGGCACGCGCTTGCCGGGCAGACGGCTGTCCGGGCTGAGGCCCACGCCGCCCATCAGGTAGAGCGCGCCGTGCTGGACGCCGGCGACGGAGAGCATGCGCGGGACGCCGGAGGGGTCGGGCTCGAGCTTCTCCCAGCGCCGCTTCCCCGCGAGGTCGAGGCGCCAGTGGGTGTGCAAGGCGTCGGGGCTGTCGGGCGCCTCGCGGCCTCCGAACAGGTGGATGCGATCGCCGACCAGGACGCCCGCGCCGAAGGCCATCGCAACCGGCAGGTCCTCCAGGCGCTCGGTCACGGGGCGGCC
>JAQBVH010000231.1 GCA_027623615.1 Planctomycetota bacterium
CGCCCCGGACGGAGCGCACCCTCCTGGTGGGGATCCTGGTCGTCGCCCTCGTGGTGCGTCTGGCCTACGTGTTCGCCCTGCGCGGCAACCCCTACTTCGAGGCGCCGATCCTCGATCCCGCCTACAACGTGGACTGGGCCCGCAGCCTGGCGCGCGGCGACGCCTTCGCGGAGGGGGCGTACTTCCGCGCGCCCCTCTATGTCTGGTTCCTCGCACTGACCCAGGTCGTGGGGGATGGCCTGCTCCTGCCGCGCCTCCTGCAGTGCGTCCTGGGGGTGGTGACCGTGCTCCTGACCTGGTCGGTCGGGCGCCGCGCCTTCGGCCCGCGCGAGGGACTGCTCGCCGCCGCGTGCGCGGCGACCTGCTGGGTGCTGGTCTACTTCGACGGGGAGCTGTTGATCCCCACCCTCGCGACGCCCCTGTACCTGGCGGCGATTCACGCGACCCTGGGGGCCGAGCAGGCGAGCCCCCGTCGCGTCGCGCTGGCGGGTCTCCTGTGGGGCATCGCGACGCTTGCGCGACCGAACGTTCTGCTGCTCTCTCCGCTGCTCGCGTTGTGGCTCTGGCGGAGCGGCGAGGACCGAGCTGCGGGACTGCGCCGTGCCGCAGGACTGGCGGCTGGCTGGCTGTTGGCCGTGCTGCCGATCACGACCTACAACGCGGTCGCTGGTGGCGAGTTCGTGCTCGTCTCGACCCAGGGCGGCGTGAACTTCTGGATCGGGAACCACCCGGGTGCCGACGGTCACACGGCCAGGGTTCCAGGCACGGTGGGTGACGACTTCCGCGCGACGCACACTGAGGCCGCGGCGCTCGCCCGCGCAGAGGCTGGGCGGGATCTGACCCCCGGCGGCGTCTCGCGCCACTACGCCAGCAAGGCCTGGGACTTCCTGTTCAGCAAACCGACCGAGGCCGCCGCCCTGCTCGCCCGCAAGGCCGGTCTGTTCCTGCAGGACCAGGAGCTCGGCAACAACCAGCCCGTGCTTGGAACTGCGCTGGCCCACGCGCCTTGGCTTCCTTGGATCTCCGTGCCCTTCTGGGCCCTGGTCGCGTTGGGCGCGGTCGGCTTCGCACTGGCGGTGCGGCGCGCCGAGCTCATGCCCTTGACCGGTTTCCTGGTCATGTTCGCCGTCTCGGTCGTCGCCTTCTTCGTCTGCTCCCGGTTCCGCGCTCCCTGGCTACCGCCGTTGATGATCTTCGCTGCCCACGGGGCGTGCGAACTCGCCAGACGCGGCCGCGACGAGCGAGGTCCAGTCGTGGTCCTGGGCGGCGCAGCCGTGCTCGTGCTCGCCGGACTCGGCCTGGCGGCGCGCCCAGATCGCGCCCTGGCCGTCGCGCAGGGCCTGAGTCACCTGGCGATCGGCTACGAGCGCGCCGGGGAACTCGATCGGGCCGGCGCCTTGCACGAGCGCGCGCTCGCCCTGGCGGGGGACGATGCGCAGATCCGTCTGGCGAGAATCGCCTCGCTCGAAACGACCCGTGGGGCGGCGGCCGTCCTGCCGGAGGTGCGCGCGATCCTGGGCGATCACCCCGGGTTCCAGGCCGCGCGCGAGCTCCTGCTCGGGCTGCTCAACCGCTCCCAGCGCTACCCGCAGCTCCTGACCGAGGCGCAGGCCTTGATCGAAGACGCTCCCAATCTGGCGAGCGCGCACTACTACCGCGGCGTGGCCTTGTTTGGTCTGGGTCGGCTCCCGGAAGCTGCGCCGTGTTTCGAGCGCGCGATGCACCTCGATCCGGCCGGCTCCCAGCCCGCCTACCTGCTCGGGGAGGTGCGCAGGCGTCAGGGGCGACCGCGGCTGGCCATCGCGGCCCTGCAGACAGCCGTGACCAACGACCACTTTCCTGGGGCGCGGCGCCAACGGGTGGCGGCACATGTGGCACTCGCCCGCGGCCTGATGGAGCAAGGCGACCACGAGGCTGCGCGCGAGGTGGCCCGGCTCTTGGCGAAGCGGGAGCCCGAGGCCCCGGAGTCGGTAGCCTTGCTGGGGGAAGTGGGAGGGTAGCGGACCCCGCCTGGGCCTCGAACCGCTCCTTTCGAGGCCTGAGAGTCGTCGCTGCCGCGCCTGACGGTGTGGGAGTGGCGTGCTCCTGTGACGGCGCGCTCCTGTGACGCAGGTTCCGAGCGCGTGTAGACTGTCGCGCTCCATCGTCCCGCGCGGAGCCCCAAGACCCCCATGCAGCCCACCTTGCAGGCCCTCCTCAGCCTCCAGCAGATCGACCGCAAGCTCTACAGTGTCGAGTCCGAACTCGAGCGGCTCCCCATCGAGCTTCAAGGCCGCGAGGAGGAGTTGGCGAGGCTCACCGAGCAGAGCACCCAGCTCAAGGCCCAGGCCGAGCTCCTCCGCCGCGAGGCGAAGGAGATCGAGGACTACACGGTCGGCATGCGCCAACGCCAACGGAAGCTGGAGACCGAGTCGAACAAGCAGAAGATCGACGCGGCCATGTTGGCCAGCTACGAGCATGAGATCCGCACGCTCAAGCGCGGCATCAGCGACGCGGAGGACGAGGCCCTGCGCAAGCTGTCGGCGGCCGAAGCCGTGATGGACGAGGCCGGCGCGCTCGTGGGCAAGCACGGCAAGGAATTCGAGGTCTTCGAGGTCTTCCGGGCCAACGTCGAGAAGGAGCTCGCCGAGGCCGAGGGGCGCCGCGCCGAGCTCGCCAAGCAGCGGGATTCGGCCTCCTCCGACGGGGTGCCGGCGGACGCGTTCGATCTGTACACCAAGCTGCTCAAGTCCCGCGAGGGCGAAGCGTTGAGCGAGCTCGCCGACGGCCACTGCCAATCCTGCTTCGTGCAGATCCCCCGCAACCTGGGCGTCCGCCTCGCCAAGGGCGACCTCGTGCAGTGCCCCAGCTGCACGCGCATCCTCTACGCGATCTGATCGGGCTCGCGCATCACGCAGTAGCGGCGCCTGGCCTTGTCGCTGACCTCGTGCGAGTCCGGACGGTCAGCTCAGAAGGAGAACTGCCAGCCGAGGCGGTAGATGATGTCCGTCTCGAGCTGCGGGCCATTCAGGTCCTGGAAGACCGGCCCCCCGATCTCCCCCGAGAATCGGTGTCCCCCCGGCTGGGTGTAGTTCATCCCGAGGAACAGGTGGAGCCGATCGCCACCCTGGGCGTGGGGGTCCTGGCTCGACCCGACGTAGACGGGGAGCTCTGGGTCTTCACCGGAGTAGTCATCCACGTGCTCCCAGGCGATACGCAGCGACCCGGACAGGTCGTCCTTGAACTGCCGCGCGACCCAGGTGGTGGCGTGGGTCTCGCTCCCCAGGCGGTAGTCGTCCGAGTTCTCCTGGAACCGCACGACCTGGGTCAATTGCGCGCCCCACGACATGCCCTCGTCCAGGTGCACCCAGGTCAGGCCTGGCGAGAAGTCCAGCGTGCCCGAGCCCAGTTGCATCGGATAGGGCAGCTTGACGTTGTTCCCGCCGCTCCCCGGGAGCTCGCCGCGTTCGTCGTGGGAACCGGTCGGTAGGCTCACGCCCATGTTGGCATGCAGCCCGCCTCCTCCCTCCTTCTCGGTCAGCCGGTACAAGCCCGTCACCTTCAGGTCGCTCAGACCGATCGTGCGCTGATCGAAGGCGTCGCCATCGGACTCCTCGAAGTTCATCACGTTCGAGACCCAGGGGATCGTGATCAGGATCGAGAGCCGGTCCGTGGAGCCGTAGAGCGCCGAGATCAGGTGGGTCTCGCGGGTCTGGCTGATCGGCGTGCGCAGGTAGCCGAGGTCGAACGCGTCCTGCTTGGTCAAGGGGCGCTTGCCGTCCTGCAGGCCCCCGAAGTCCTCACGGATGTAGCGGTAGGAGAACTGCCAGACGCCGGCGGGGACCGGGTGCTCGCCCAGCACCCCCGTTGGTCCGTGCTCGTCGGGTCGCTCGGACTGGATCTCGATCTGGCTCGGGTTCCAGGTGAGCGAGAGGGGCAGGGCCGCCGGGATCGGTCCGAACGGGTCCTCCTGGGCGTGGCCTGGGGTCAGGGCCAACAGGAGGCCCGCGGCGATCGTTCGGGGGGTGGAGACTCGGGCGAGTGACGGACGGCGGCTCGGAGAGATCATGCGGGGCTCCTGGGTCGAAGCATGATGCCTCGGGCCCCAACGCGTGACCACGACGAAACCGCGCGCGCCTCAGGCAGGGTTCGGCGTGAGCGCGCCCTGACAGGTTCCGCGTGCCTCCAGCGCCTCCGCGAGCCGCGCGCGTACGTCGTTCTTGCGCGGACTCCAGTCCGGGGCCAACCGGTTCTCGACCGGTGCATCCCCCGTCAAGCGGTGCAGCACCTGCTCGGCGCCGAGGCGCTCGACGAAGTCCGCGAGCCAGGCGACGTACGTCTCGAGGTCGAGGCACTCGACCTCGCCCCGCTTCCACTGGGCCGCGAGCTGGGTGCGACGCAGGACCATCATTTGGTGCACCTTGACACCTGCGCAGCCCGAGCGCGCGAGCACCTCGGCCGTCCGCCGCGCACCCTCGCGGCCGTCCCCCGGCAAGCCGAGGATCGCGTGTCCGACCACGAGCAGGCCCGCCGCATGGGCGCGCGCCACCGCGTCGTCGAACTCAGCGACGGTGTGCAGGCGGTTGATCGCGAAGAGCACCTCGTCGCTGGCCGCCTCCAGTCCCAGCTCGACCCAGACCGGCACCCGTGTGCGCAGCCGCTCGAGGTGACGCAGCGAGTCGTCGGGTAGGCAGTCCGGTCGCGTGGCCACGCTCAAGCAGACCACCTCGCGTCCGAGGTAGGGGTCGATCGCCGCCAGCACTTCCTCGAAGCGCGACTGGTCCACGTACGTGTTCGTGTAGGACTGCAGGTAGGCGATCGCGCCGACCTCCGGTTCGTCCCGCTTGCGACGGCGCGCGATGCGTGCCAACCCCGCCTCGAGCTGCTCGACCAGGTCTTGGCCCGTGCGCAGGGCGCCCGTGCCCGAGCCCTCGACGTCGCAGTAAGTGCAGCCGCCCAGCCCCTTCGTGCCGTCACGGTTCGGGCAGGTCGAGCCCGCGTCGAGGGCGACCCGGTGCACCGGCCGCCAGAAGGTCTCGCGCAGCCAAGGGGCGAGCGTGCGGAAGGGCAGGTCGATCGGTTCAGTCATCGTCGGCCTCGACGCGGAAGTCGTACCAGCGGTCGAGGAAGCCGCTCAGCCCGTCCGCGAGATCGGCGGCGAACTTGCGACGGCGCGCTACGTCGAGGCGCAGATGGCGCGGGACCTCCATCTGCACGGCGTCGACCTGACCGCCGCGACGGCTGCCGTGGCGGCGCGTGTTGTAGCCACCGTTGAAGTACTTGCCCCCGTCCGGGTGGGGATGGGCTGGGCTCGGCACGCTCTTGTAGCCCGCGGCCTCGAGCACGCCACCGAGGCTCTGCTCGCCCCGCAGGAGCGCGGCGCGGTCCCCGGCGTGCCTCGCCGCGACGGCCTCGATCGAGGAGCCAATGCGCTCCTTGCCTACCGCGAGCTTGGCCTCGTCCCAGGCGAGTTGTCGCCCGTCGAGGGCATAGCCCCACTCGATCCAACCCTCCGCGTGGGACTGGCCGTGGATGTCGAGGACCAGACCTGCGCCGAAGCGCTCCTCGACCTCCGCGCGAGCTTCCTCGACGAACGCGTGCCACGCGCGCCAGGCCCGCAGCGCGCTCGCGTCGCCCTGGGCCGCTTCGCCCTCGTCGCGGTTCGCGTCGAGCTTGCTGCGGTGCAGGTGGCAGACGACCACGTAGGGACGCAGGCCCGCGCGCTCTGCCAGGGCCTGCGCCACTTCGTTGGTCAGCTCGAGGGTGCGGCTGTCCCGGATGCGGATGCCCTCGGTGCGGTCGCGCAGGACCTCGGGCTTGGCGGCGCCGCCGTGGGGTGCGAGCAGGATCAGGGGCGCGTCGCCGGGCCTGTACTCGATCCAGCGCCCCTCGGAATAGCGAGCTGCGCGCGGCTCCTCGTCGTCCGAGCCGCGCCACGGCGTCGAGCTGCCGAGGACATGGCCGTCGAGCGCCAATCCGTCGACGGCGGGGCCGTCGAGGGCGGGGCCCTGGGGCGGGCCG
>JAQBVH010000232.1 GCA_027623615.1 Planctomycetota bacterium
CCTGTGGCCATCGCCGCCGCCCCCGCCGCTGCTTCGCGCACCTTGCCGGTGATCGCCATTGTCACCAGGCTGACCAGGGCGGCGTGGTCGACCATGCGTGTGCCGTCCTTGCCCTGGAAGCCTCCCTGGAACAGGGCCTCGACCTGGGACACGGCCCGGCGCGCGTCCCCGTCGACGAGCAGCTCGGCCAGCTCCCAGGGCGACGCCCCGGCCTCCCAGGCGACCAGCTGCTGGAGGCCCTCCCCGCCACGATCGCGGATCTGGTTGAGGCGATCGAGCAGCGCCGCCAGGTCGTTGCCGATCGCGCTGCACAGGTACACGGCATCGTCGGGCCCGAGCGTCACCTTGCGTTCCCGCGCCTGACCGAGCAACCACTGTACGAGCTCCGAGCGCCGCGGATCCGGATCCCAGGGCGGCGGCGAATCCCACAGCTTGCGGCAGCCGACGACCACGCCGCCAGCCTTGACCGTCGCCTTGACCACAGCGTGGTCCACGCGCAGGGTCTCCGCGCCGATCACCACGCACCCCGCGACGCTCGAGGCGAGCCGTTTGGCGATCGCGTCGCCGAGGGAGGGTACGAAGTCGTGCGAGCCCTTCTTGAGCAAGCCGTCGGCCCGCTCGAGGTGAATCGTGCGCGCGCTCGCGAAGAGCGAGCCGCCGGAAAGATCATCGAGCAAGCGCGCCGCGGTGAACTCGGGGTCCTTGCCGTCGTGACGGCAGACCTCGTCGCCACGCTTCGTCGCAGCCGCGAGCACGAGGCGCGCGCCCGCGGTGCGGTAGTAGGCTTCCGCACCCTTGAGCACGACCGCGGTCGGCAGCCCCTGCTTCAGGGTCGCCCGCAGCGTCGCCAACTCCTCAGCGGGATGGGGTTCCCGCGCCTTCTTCTTCGCAGCCATCAGGTCCCCAGGATAAGCCGATCGAGGACCAGGCCGGCGAACAGAGCCACGCCGATCCAGCCGTTGAGGGTGAAGAAGGCCAGGTCGACCCGTGACAGGTCGTCCGGCGCGACGAGGCTGTGCTCCCAGGCGAGGAGCACCGCCGTCGCGCCGACGCCGGCCCCGTAGATCCAACCCAGGTCCGCCGCGAGGGTGAAGCCGACCAGGAGCGCCACCGTGACCAGGTGCAAGATCCGCGCCGTGCGCAGGGCTGCTGCCACCCCGAAGCGCGCCGGAATCGAATGCAGCCCGGCCTCGCGATCGAAGTCAGCGTCCTGGCAGGCGTAGATCAGATCGAAGCCCGCCACCCAGGTCCAGACCGCGCCGGCCAGGAGCAGCACGTGGAGCATTTCCCCGTCGATCACGCCTCGGATCGCGATCCAGGCGCCCAGGGGCGCGAGGGCCAGGGCCAGGCCGAGCACGACATGCGCAAGGAAGCTGACGCGCTTGATGTAGCTGTAGCCACAGAGCACCACGAGGACCGGAACCGACAACCAACCCGCGAGCGTGTTCAAGAGGCACGCCGACGCGATGAATACGGCTGCCGCGGTGACGACCAGGCACCTCACCGCGCCGATCGAGAGCACGCCGGCCGGGAGCTCGCGCTGCGCCGTGCGCGGGTTGGCGGCGTCGAGGTCCCGATCGACCAGCCGGTTGAAGGACATGGCGGCCGTGCGAGCAGCGACCGCCGCCACCACGATCAGGAGCAGCTGATCCCATCGCGGCAGTCCACGCGCGGCCAGCCACGTCGCCTGCAGGGCGAAGGGCAGGGCGAAGATCGAGTGGCTGAACTTGACCAGGTCCAGGTAGCGGGCGAAGCCACCCTTGATCGGGACGGGCGGCGCGGCGGGAGCGCTCATCGAGGCTCCCCCGGTTCGATCCCCGGCTCCGGCTCCGGGTCGAAGCCCTGCCAACGTGCACCCTGCGCATTCTCGACGCCAAGTCGGTCGAGGGCCTTGCCGACCACATGCCCGATCAGGTCGTCGATCGTCTTCGGCTGATGGTAGAAGCCTGGTGCGCACGGGAGGATCGACGCGCCCATGCGCGCGAGCCGCAGGAGGTTCTCGAGGTGGATCTCCGAGAGCGGCGTCTCACGCGGCATCACCAGGAGCGGCCGGCCCTCCTTCAGAGCGACGTCCGCTGCGCGCTCGACCAGGTTCGAGCTGAAGCCGACCGCGACCCGCGCCAGGGTGCCCATGGAACAGGGGCACAGGATCACGCCGCCGGTCATCGACGTGCCCGAGGCCGCCGGCGCCTCGACCTGGTCGTTCGCGAAGACGCGCACCCGCGCAGCGACGTCGCCCCCGACCCAGGCGGGCAGCTGCTCCGCGAGGAGCTCGCCACCCACCCCCGCCTCGATGCCCTGCTCGTGGCGCAGCACCTTGCAGCCAGCGCCGGTCACGGCAAGGTCGACCTCGTGCCCGGCACGGATCAGGGCACGGATCAGGGCACGGGTGTAGGCGTGCCCGCTGGCACCGGTCAGGCCGACGAAGAAGCGACTCATACGCGCAGGAAGACGTCCGGGCCGACGCCCAGCAGGATGGCCAGATTGAAGAGGCCATGGGTCCAGGCGGCGACGCCTGGTCCGCGCCACCGGAAGATGAGGGCCAACAGGATGCCCGCCAAGAGGCGCCACGTGAAGACGGACAGGTCGTAGTGCTCTCCGCCGGGACCCAGCCAGGCCGTGTAGGCGGCCAGGTGGGCGCCCGCGAAGAGCACCGCAGAGCCAATGATGCCCAGGACCTCGCCCGTCCCCGTCGCGATGCGATCGGAGGCGCCGACCAGGCCCAGCAAGCGCCGGCCGATCAGGTAGAGCGCGCTGTAGGCGGCGACCCGGAACAGGAGCTCCTCCCAGGCCGCGGCTCCGAAGACGAAGGCGGCGCGATCCGCCGAGGGCACCTGGCTGGGGTCACCCAGGGTGGGCGTGGTCACGCCCATCAGAGCGTGCAGGCCGATCAGGGTGGGTCCGAGCAGCAGCGCCAGAGCAGCGCCCTCCGCCGCGATGCGACCGAGCGCCGGCAGCACAGCCCGGCTGCCGTTCGCGGCGACCACGAACGCCATCACACCCGCGAGACCGATCGTGGCCCAGCGCGCTGAGGTCTCGAGGGGACCGAGCAGGGAGAAGCCGCGCAGGAGCACCATCTCCGCCGTGCTGCGGTTGTCACTGTCAGCGAGCTCGTATGCGATGAGCAGGGGCAGCATCGCGAGGAACCCGAGCGCCAAGCCCGAGCGCCAATCCTTGTCCGGCGGCGCGGCCCGACGCTTGGACGTGGCCTTGGAGCGGCGCCGGGGCGCCGGGGCGTCCTCTTCCTCGTACTCGTATTCCTCGTCCTCGTCCTCGTCCCACTCCTCCTCGTCGTTGCCGTCGTCGACCGGGAAAGGTGTCACGCGCTGACCTCTTCAGCAGGCACCCTGTCGGCAGGCACCGTGCAGTCGGCAGGCACCGTGCCCCAGTGCAGGCACGCGACACCCAGGGTCAACCGCCTGAAGTTGCAGTCGGCAAGCCCGATGGACTCGAACTCAGCCTGGAAGTCCTCGGGGCTCGGCCAGGCCAGCACGGTGCGCGGCAGGTAATCGTAGGCTTCCCGGTCCTTCGACACGAGGCGTCCGATGCGGGGCAGGACCTTGGTGAAGTAGGTGCGGTACATCCACCCGAAGACCCCCTTCGGCGTCGAGAACTCGAGCACGAGGACCCGCCCGCCTGGGCGGACGACCCGCGCCATCTCGCGCAGACCCTCGAGCCGGTCAGCGACGTTGCGGATGCCGAAGGCCACGGTAGCCAGGTCCGCGCTGTCCGTCGGCGTCGGCAAGCGCAGCGCATCGCCCTGGACGAACTGGACGTCGTCGCCACGCTTCGTCTTGCCTGGCGCGCGCGCGACCATGGCGTGGGTGAAGTCGACGCCGAGCACCCGAGCACCCGCCCGGGTGAGCGCCAGGGCCAGGTCGCCGGTCCCCGTGCAGGTGTCGACCACGACACTGCTGCTCAGATCTCCGGCCTCGCGCACGACGCGCCTGCGCCAACGCTGGTCGATGCCCAGGGACAGGGTCCGGTTGAGCAGGTCGTACCGTCCCGCGATGCGGGAGAACATGGACTGGACCGCGGCCGGCTCGGGCATCGTGCGGAGTGTACCGCCACCCTGACCCCATTTCGTGCCCGGCATCCGGAAGGGCCCCACGAGCGGTGAAGGTCGTGGGGCCCTTGGAAGAACCGGTGAGGAGCCCCTCGTCCCGTGGGGGACCCTGGGGCGGATCAGCGGACTTACTGTCGCCAGTAGTCCATGACCACCGTCACGCTCGGGATCTGAACGCTCTGGATCCCGGCCTCGAAGGCGTTCGTGTCACGACGCGGGATACCGGCAGCGCCGAGCTCCATGACGTCGACGACACCGAAGCCGCCGTTGGCGTTGGGAATCGCGCAGCACATGAACTGCGACTCGCTGGTGTTCACGGGCGGGCCCGGGAACGGGATCCGGATCAGGCACTTGCCGTTCTGCGGGTTCGGCGCACCAGCGCTGAAGGTGGTGAAGATGTTGGTCAGACCACCGAAGTTGCGCTGGTTGTCGAACGCCACATCGACCGGGATGCCGGACAGGCCAGACTCGCTCTCACCGATCGAGACCTGGACGCCAAGTTCGATGTCGCGGAACCCAGGGTTCAGGGACGACTGGACGTTCAGCAGGATCGCGCCGGTGACCGCGCTCTCGATGCGCAGCTTCGACATGGCGCCCTCACCCAGCGGACCGGGCTCGAAGCTGAAGGGATCGAGCGGGCCCTCGTGCACGATCCATGCGGCCACGTCGAGGTCGATTGGGTCGGCCTGGATCGCCTTGGGCTGCTGGAAGGTGAACGGCGGGATGCCGATGATGTCGTCGTAGCCCCAACCGTTCACGCCGTTGGGGCCGGACTCGAACATCGCGACCTTGCCGTTCCGGTTCAAGATGTAGGCAAAGTAGACGCCGCGCTGGAACGAGTGCTGGAACTGGCGGTCGAAGGAGACCACGTCGAAGGGCAGGTTCAGCTGGTTCGACACGACCCGGCGCACCTCGAGCGAGAACGCCGAGATGATGGACATGGTGCTCTCGCCTTCGTTGCAGACCAGGATGTCCTCGTTGCCCGGCTGCCAGGAGAGACCGCGTGGCGCCTTACCGACCAGGACGGTCTTGATGACCTGGTGGAAGGTGGAGGAGGTCGGGTCAACGTCGATGAAGCTCACCGAGTTGGCGCTCTGGCTGGAGATCGCCAGGAAGTCCAGGTTCGTACCCATCGCCATCTCGATCGGATCCGGAATGGGGATCCGGTCGATGACGGTCATGCGGTTCGAGTTCATGACGGTGATCTCGGCGCGCTGACGATCGAGCACGTACAGGAAGTGACCGATTTGCTGGCGGATCTGGTAGGTGTTGCAATTGTCCAGGTTCACCTGACCCTGGGAGGGGCCGAGGAAGAAGGCGTTCTGCTCGGAGGTCAACAGGCCCGACGGCGGCACGCGGGGGTTCGCCAGCGGGTTGCCGAACGGATCGCCAGGGGCCAACAGGTTGGTCTTCAGGATCAGCGGGTTGAGCAGGTGGTCGACCGTCGTCGGCTCGTCACCAAGCAGGAACGGCGAAACGCAGAGCGGCGGGAAGCTCAGGGGCGGCGGGTTCGGGTGCGGTGACCAGGAGATGATGTTCGGCGCACCCGCGTTCAGGTTGCCGAACTGACCCGCGACCTGGGGGCCGAGCGTGTTCGGGCCCGTCGGGATCGGGGCGACGACCTTGAGACCGTCAAGGGTGCAGATGTCGCCGCCGCCTGCCTGGCATCCGAAGGGGAACTGTGCATTGTTGAACGTACCGTCCAACGCCCAGCCCATCATCATGTCGTTGACGCTGGCGACGATCGGCGGACGAACGACCTGGTCATTGAGCGAGCTGTCCCGGGTCAGCGAGAACACACCGGCCGAGCCGCCGTCGATGGTGCAGGTGCCGATGTTGATCGGCGGGCGAAAACCGGTCTGGAATCGGACGTTCGGGTTGTGCGGTAAGTTGCTGTGCTCCGGCAGCGGCACGCCGTCGGT
>JAQBVH010000233.1 GCA_027623615.1 Planctomycetota bacterium
GACCGCGAGCGCGCCTTCCTGATCGTGGCCGAGCTCGGCGCCGCCGAGCACGTGCCCGCGCTCGAGCGCAGCTTCCGCACCTGGTCGCCTCGCGACCGGGCCCGCGCGGCAGCTTGCCTGCTCGCCCTGCATCGCCTGGGCGGCAGCGCCCCGGTCGAGCGGCTCCTCGGGGCCGCGTCCGAACGAAACCGTGAGCGCGTGATAGCCCGCCTGGAGGGCTCGCCGGGCGCCACGTCCCTGTTGCTTCTGGCCCGTGAGTTGGAGCCGGTTCTTGCGACCCATGAAGCCTTGACTTGGAGAGACGAACGATGATCTTGTTGTCCGCAACCCTGCTAGTGACCGCTGCCCCAGTTCTCCCCAGCAGCGCGGGCCTCCCGCGCGATGGGGACGGAACCGAGGCAGCCTCCCCCGCATCCACCGACAACGTCCTGCGCGTCTACGACGTCTCCGGCCTCTCGCTGGGTTGGTTCGAAGAGGACGAGAACGGCGTCAGGCTCTTCCCCAGCGTCGGCCCCTTCGAGGACGAAAACTTGGAGTCCGACTCGAGCGGTGACGGCTCCGAGACCTTCGTCGACATGATCCTCGGTCTGTACGAGGCAGAGTTCGAGTACGAGGGCCGCCGGGTCAGCATGTCGAACGACGGTCGCCTGGTCGTGCGTGGGCCGGAGAGCCTGCACGAGCGCGTCGGCGCGACGATCGTGTTCCTCGAATCGGTGATCAACTCCGCAGTGGTGCTGTCGGTGGACACGGTCGTCCTCGCGGGGCCGGGCCCCGACGCGGCGATCATCGACGCCTCGGCCGCCGAGGCCTGGCTGGCAGGCCTCCCCAGCAGCGTCGATCACCACCGCCACACCATGCGCGTGCGCAGCGACCGCGAGGCGCACCTCAACGTGGGTGGCACGACCTCCGCGCTGGTCGACTTCAACGTCGAGATCGCACAGGGTTCCGCGATCCAGGACCCGATCGTGGCCCAGGTGAAGACCGGCACCAACCTGCGCATGCTCGGCGCTCCGGGGTCCGACGGCGGCCTGTTCCTCAGCTATGTGCTGGAGCGCGCCGACCTGCAGTCGAAGGGGTGGCGTGAGGTGGCCCTCAGCTTCTGGGCCGGTTCCGAGCGCGGTAACCTCGAGCTGAAGCGAGACGTGTCGCGCATGAACACGGTCGACATGCTCTCCCGCTCCCAGGTCAACTCGACCTACCTGCCCGATGGCAAGGCGCTCGTGATCACCAACGACATCGACGTCCAGGGCGCGCAGCTGCACGAGGTCGTGCTCATCCGCAGGGTGGGCGGTGGCCTGCCCCTGCGCCAGGAGCTGCCCCTGTACTCCGGCGGTACGCGCTTGATCTTCGCTGACCTCGGCGCCGTGTCTCCGCCGGGCACGAACAGCTGGGGCACCCTCTTTTCGGGAAGAACCGAGCGGCTGGCCTGGAAGTTCCACCATGAGTTCCCGATCCAGAGCTCTCTCTCGTCCGGCGACTACGACATGGCCGTCGACCTGATCGACACAGGCATGGACTACAGCGGCCTCGAGCAGATCGGGCGCTACCTGGTCTTACGCCCGTACGGTGAGTACGGGGACGACGAGGAGATCGCCCACGCGAAGGTGGAGCAGGACCTGGTGGTGCGGGCCTTCGATGCGCTGCTGGCGGCGCCGGACGTGTTCGACGTCGACGTCAAGGTCAAGGGCCCGGGCGGTCGCTCGGTCCACGCCCGCCTGCCGATGCGCTCCGGCGCAGACGCCGCGATCGTGCTTGGCCAGCAGACGATCCACCCCTACGACTACGACGTCGAGGTGGCGCAGTTCTCCGCGGTCGGCGACCTCTCGATGGAGACCGTCCTCGACGGCATGTGCCTCTGGATGCGGCTGAACTACACCGCCGGCGGGAGCCTGATCGTGACCACCAAGGGCGGCGCGCAGCTGGTCACCAGCGAGCACACCTTCGATCTAGGTGGGGCGATCATCAAGGAGATCGATCAGAACGACACCCTGTCGGTGATGCTCAACGAGCGCACCCTCCTCAAGGAGAAGGGCGGGGTCTGGTCCGTCACCTACGGAGACACGTCCGGCTCCGGTATGTCGCTGACGATCACCGTGCGCCGAATCTGATCGAGGCACCTGCGGGCGGTCGGCGCGTCGGCAGGACGTGCCGCTCGCCCGCGTTGTTGGGACAGGGTCCGACGACGTGCGGCTCGCCGCGTTCCACATCGTGGCCCGTCATCGACCGGCTCCACTCGGGGCAAGGGGCTCCCCGCGTTTCGGCGCGGCGGGGCCCCGCTTCGTGATTGCCGGCCTCGTGGGCGACTGGTAGAACCCTGCCATCCCCATGCCGATTCCGACTCCTTTCCACGAGCGAACGGCGCCGCTCTGCACGAGCCTGCGTTGGAAGGAATGGGCCGGGTACTACGCGGTGTGCTCGTTCGATACGAGCCACGAGCGCGAGTACTACGCCCTCCGCCACGCTGCCGGACTGATCGACGTCTCGCCGCTGTTCAAGTACGAGGTCACTGGCCCAGACGCCGGCGCCTTCCTCGCCCATGTGACCGTCAAGGACGTGCGCAAGCTAGCTGTCGGCCAGAGCACGTATCTGTGCTGGTGCGACGACCGCGGCTTCGTGGTCGACGACGGCACGGTCACTCGCTTCGAGGGGGACGTGTACCGCCTGACGGCCGCCGAGCCCTCGTGGGCCTGGCTGCTGCGCTACGCCCGCGGCTTCGACGTGGAGATCGAGGACAGCTCGGGACGCATCGGCGCCCTCTCCCTCCAGGGTCCTTTCGCGCGCAGGGTGCTCGCGGACTGCTGCGATGCGGACCTGGCGCAGATGAAGTTCTTCTGCGGGCAACGAGCGGACCTGGGCGGCACCTCGGTGTGGGTCTCGCGCACGGGCTACACGGGCGACCTGGGCTATGAGGTGTGGGCCGCGGCGGACCAGGCCTTGCCCGTCTGGGACGCGTTGATCGACGCCGGCCGTCCACACGGCCTCGAGCCCGCCGCCCTCGACGCGATGGACATCACCCGCGTGGAGGCGGGCTTCATCATGAACGGGGTCGACTACTTCAGCGCTCACCACTGCATGATCGACGCCCAGAAGTCGACGCCGTACGAGCTGGGCCTGGGGTGGACGGTGCAGCTGGAGCGCGACCCCTTCGTCGGTCAGGCAGCCTTGCAGGCCGAGAAGCGGCGCGGCCCGTCGCGCAAGCTGGCCGGCCTGGTGGTCGACTGGGACGAGTACGAGGCGATGTTCAACGAGCACGACCTCCCGCCCGACGTGTGCTCGCACGCGTGGCGCGACGGCGTGCCGGTCTACGCCAAGGGCGGACGCCAGATCGGCAAGGCCACGAGCGGCGCCTGGTCGCCGCTGCTCAAGCAGAATCTCGCGCTGGCGGACCTCGAGGCCGAGTTCGCCGCGGTCGGCACCAAGGTCGACTTCGAGGTGACCGTCGAATACGAGCGCCGCCGCGTGACCGCCACGGTCAGCCGCAAGCCCTTCTACGACCCCGAGCGCAAGCGCAGCTGACATGGAGACCACAACGGAACCGCTGACGTCCACGCAGGCGTCGAAGCGCCACTACGACGCGATCATCGTCGGCGGGGGACACAACGGCCTCGTCTGCGCCGCCTACCTGGCGAAGGCGGGCAAGGACGTGCTCGTGCTCGAGCGCCGGCACGTGCTCGGCGGGGCGGCGGTCAGCGAGGAGCTCTACCCGGGGTTCACCTATTCGGTGTGCTCCTACGTCGTCAGCCTCTTTCGGCCGCACATCATCCGCGACCTCGACCTGGCCAAGCATGGCCTCGACCTGATCCCCCTCGAGGCGAGCTTCCTGCCGCTGCACGAGGGCGAGGGGCTCTGCCGCTGGTCGGACCCGCACCTGACCCGGCGCGAGGTCGAGCGCTTCAGCAAGAAGGACGCGGAGACCCTGCCCGAGTTCAGCATGGCCATGAGCAAGCTGGCGCGCACCGCCAAGCAGGTCATCGACAACCCGGCGCCGGACCCGACCTCGCTCGACCCGCGCGAGCTGATCAAGCTCCTGCGGCTCGGCAAGGACATGCAGGAGCTCGACCCGGACCTGCAGTACCTCAACCACAAGCTCATGACGATGAGCGCGGTCGACTTCCTCGACCTGTGGTTCGAGAACGAGACCCTCAAGTCGCCGATGTCCGTCTCGGGCATCATCGGCACCTTCCTGGGCATCCGCTCCCCAGGCAGCGCGTACGTGCTCCTGCACCATTACATGGGGGAGATCGACGGGGCCTTCCGCTCCTGGGGCTTCTCCCGCGGCGGCACCGGGCAGGTCAGCCTGTCCTGTGCGCGAGCGGCCAAGTCCTTCGGCGCCGAGATCGTCACCCAGTCACCGGTCGCCAAGATCGAGGTGCAGAACGGCCGGGCCAAGGGCGTCGTGCTGGCGAACGGGGACGAGCTGACGGCCAAGGTCGTGATCTCCGGCTGCGACCCGCGGCTGACCTTCATGGGTCTGGTCGGCGAGGAGCACCTCGACGGCGAGTTCGTCAAGCAGATCACCCGCTACAAGTTCCGCGGCAGCTCCGGCAAGGTGAACCTGGCTCTGGACAGCCTGCCCGACTTCGCCTGCCGCCCTGGCGCCGGTCCGCACCTGCGCGGCGACATCGCGATCGCGCCGAGCTTCGAGTACCTCGAGCGCGCTTATGACGAGGCCAAGTACGGCGACTTCTCCTCGCGGCCCTACCTCAACGTGGTGATCCCGTCCCTGGTCGACCCGACGGTCGCGCCTCCGGGCAAGCACGTCGTGTCCTGCTTCGTACAGTACGCGCCCTACGCGATCAAGGAGGGCCCCGAGCACTGGCCCCAGCGCCGCGAGGCCTTCGGGGACGCGGTGGTCGACACCCTGGCCGAGTACTGCCCCGGGCTGCACGACAAGATCCTGCACCGGCAGGTGCTGTCGCCCTGGGACCTCGAGCAGGAGTTCGGGTTGACCGAGGGCAACATCTTCCACGGCGAGCTGTCCCTCGAGCAGCTGCTCTTCCTGCGGCCGGTCGCCGGCTGGTCGCGCTACAAGACCCCAGTGAAGAACCTGTGGATGTGCGCCTCGGGAACCCACCCCGGCGGCGGGATCATGGGCGCGCCCGGTGAACTGGCGGCCAAGTCCCTCCTCTCGACGCGGGAGCTCTAGGCATGGACCACGTGATCGTGATCGGCGCTGGCCACAACGGCCTGACCGCGGCGGCGCGCCTGGCCAAGGGCGGCCGTCGCGTGACAGTGCTCGAGGCGCGCGAGGAGCCCGGCGGCCTGGCCTGTGGCGAGGAGTTTCACCCGGGCTACCGCCACGTCGGCGTGCACCAGGAGACGGCCCTCTTCGACGGCAAGGTCGCCAGGGAGCTCAACCTCGCGGCCCACGGGTACGAGCGGCGCGCCGCGCGCGCTCCGGTGCTCTTCCCGGAGGAGGAGGGCCCGGGCCTCCTCTGGTCCGAGGACCCGCGCGCCGAGCTCGAGTCGCGCTCCCCCGCGGACGTGTCCGGCTACGAGCGCTGGCGCCACCAGATCGCGCTGTACGGCAAGGTGCTCGTGCCCCTGTGGCGTGGCGCGCCGCCGGACGCGTTCAGCCCGACGCTGAAGACGCTGCTGGAGATGGGCAAGGCGGCCCTGACCCTGCGGCGCCTCGGCAAGCAGGAGATGCTCGAGTTCCTGCGCCTCGCGCCGACCTGCGTGACGGACTGGATGAACGAGTCCTTCGAGGACCCGCTGCTCAAGGCCGGCCTGGCTCTGCCAGCGGTGTCGGGCACCTGGCTCGCGCCGTGGTCCTCGGGGAGCACGCTGAACCTGCTGCTGCAGGAGATGCTCGCCGAGGGGGAAGTGGTCGGCGGTCCGGCGGGGGCGGCGCGTGCCCTGGGCGCGGCAGCCCGCGCGGCGGGCGCGACCGTGCGCACGGGCACCAGGGTGCGCGAGGTCCTGATCCACGGCGGTCAGGTGCGCGGTGTCGAGCTCGAGGGTGGTGAGCGCC
>JAQBVH010000234.1 GCA_027623615.1 Planctomycetota bacterium
TCCGGCTGCGCCGACGGGGGTGCCAGCGCCGGCGGAGGCTCCCGCTCCGTCGCTGCCCCATGCAGGCTCCGCACCGGCCGAGGTTCAACAGGGCGGGCGCGCGTCCCAGGCCAAGAAGGAACGCCCCAAGAGTCGCTTCCAGGGCATCTCGAACGACAAGCTCGCGCAGCTCTCCCAGACCTCGACCTCGCCGCGGCGCATGGTCGAGGCGTGGTTGGCGGCCATGTGCCAAGCCAAGGCCTCCGACCTGATCCTGCGCGCGGGCGGACGCCCGAGCCTGCGGATTGGCGGCAAGATCGAGTTCCTCCCCGGCCGCGTTCCGGGTCCTGGTCCGATGCTCGAGGTCTTCAAGGCCATCCTTGGCGAGCGGCGACTCAAGGAGTGGACCGAGACCGGATCAGCCGACGCGGCCATCCAGCTCGACGGCCTGGGTCGGTTCCGCATCAACGCCTACAAGCAGCTCGGTGAGCCGGCGCTGGTCATTCGACGCATCGGCGAGAACGCGCCTAGCCTCGACGACCTCCAGCTACCTTCCGAGGAGTTGAAGCAGCTCGCGATGCGCAAGCGCGGGCTGATCCTGGTCACCGGCATCGCAGGCTCCGGCAAGTCGACCAGCTTGGCAGGGATGATCCAGTACATGAACGAGAACGTGGAGCGCCACATCGTCACCCTGGAGGATCCGGTCGAGCTCCTGTTCAGCGAGCAGAACTGCGTGATCAGTCAGCGGGAGATCGGAACGGACACGACCTCTTTCGCCGACGGCCTGCGCCACGCCCTGCGCCAGAGCCCGGACGTGATCCTGATCGGAGAGGTGCGCGACGCGACGACCGTCATGTCCGCGCTCGAGGCGACCGAGACGGGTCACATGGTCATGTCGACCATGCACACCGTGAACGCCGCCCAGACGATGGATCGCATGCTGGGCTTCTTTCCGGCGGAGCGGCACTCGCAGGTGCGCCAGCGTCTGGCCGACAACCTGGCCGGCGTGCTCAGCCAGCGGCTGGTGCCCGCCCGCGCGGGCGGCCTCGTGCCGGCCTACGAGCTGATGGTCTCGACACCGCACATCCGGGAGCTGCTCGAGGAGGGTCAGACGACCGAGATGGCAAAGGTGATCGAGGGGGGCTCCGAGGCCGGCCTGATCTCCTTCAACGAATGCTTGCGCGGCCTCGTCGAGCGCCAGGTGGTCGATCTCTCCGACGCCCTGGCGGCCAGCGACCGCCCGGACGAGCTCCTGCTCGCCCTACGCGGGATCCGTGGCAGCTCGGACCGAGTGGCCGGTCCGGCACCCAACGGTGGTCCCGGTCATCCCCGTGCCCCGCGGACCCAGCGCCCTGGGGACAACCCGGACGGACTGCGACTGGCTGGCTCCTGAACCAGCGCGTTCGGAAGGCGCGAATCGAGCGGAAGGCCCGGCCGTCCGCGCCCTCGTCTGACCTCGGGCCAGGGATACTCGCGGATCTTGGTGGTGCGCGGCGGACCTGGCCGAGACGGGGCGAGCGTTGCTTGTAGTGGAGGACCAACGACCTCGGCCACGTCGAGGGCGTCTGACCGATGAACCCCACCACCTCCGAAACGAACGAGGCCGCTGTCCCGAACTGCGCGGCCTGCGCGCTGCCCGAGCTCGACCTCAAGCGACCGAAAGACGAGCCGACATCGCCAGCGCTTCGATTCTGGAGCATCCCCTTCCGGTGGCCGGCCGGGGGGGCTCACGCTGCATTGCGGTAGCCCGCGTCGTGCCCCGGGTACGACCGGCTCCGATCAAACGACGCACCCATCAGCGTGTCGACCATCAACCTGGTTCGCTGGCGCGCCTCCCTCGGCTCCCTCGCCGGGCTCACCAGGACTACGTACGGCTGGTTCGACAACGTCGAGGAGCGGCACGACCCGATCGATGGCCCGGCGGCCTTCCCGATCTCGAGCGACGACCTGGCGCTGATCGAGCACGGGTTCGCGGGCGAAGGTCCGATGAGCGCAGCGCAGGTCCGCGGACAAACCTCGCTGCGCTACGTCTCGAACCTCCTCGATGAGGGCGAGGAGCCGGTGATCCGCGTCCGCGAGCTGGTTGTGAACGACGCGCTGGACCGCTGCCCCCGCCCCCGCGCCTCGCCCACTTCAGACCACTGGAAGGACGGCAGGCGCGCCGGGGTCGAGCTCGTGTCGGTCCAGGAGGGTGACGGCTTGACGTCGATCATCGGCCACAAGGTCCACACCGAGGCCGAGGTTGTCGCCTACGTGAAGGGCCACCAGGACAGGGTCGCAGCCTGGGAGGTCCTGGTCCTGCGCCACGGGCAGGAGGAGGCCCTGAGGTACTGCTCCCAAGGCGATTGACGCCCCTGGAGCCCCGCTCGGGGCCTCCCCCCCACGGAGTCGAGGGGTATCTTTGGCCCCAACGGCCCGAACCGGTCGAAAAAGCGGTTCCCGAGGAAGACAACACCCCCTCGGGCGTCGCACCGTCCGTGAGACCTTGGGCTGGGACCGTCCCGGTCGTCCGATTAGGATCTCGCACCCTCAGCGGCGGCCCACCGGCGCGCGCAGCCCGCCTGCGCCCGGGTCCCATCGAACGACGCCCATGAACGTCCCGACCATCAAGCTCGTCTGCTGGCTCGCCTCCCTCAGCTCCCTGGGGGGACTGGCCAAGTACGCCTACGACTGGTTCGGCAACATCGAGGATCGCCGCAACCCGATCGAGGGTAGCTCAGCCTTCCCGCTCACGAACGAAGACCACGACCAGGTCTCGGGCGAGCACAGGGACCGCAAGGACCTGGGTCCCATGAGCAAGGCCGAGATCAAATCGGTGGCGGCGCAACGCTACGTGACCCGGATCCTCGAGGAGGACCAGGAGCGCGCGACCGAGGTCGCCGAGCTGGTCGTGTACGACCAGCTGAAGGTCACGTTTAAGGAGATGAGCTGGACCGGGAAGCCGCCGGAGAAGAAGCCCGACAAGGTCGACGAGGGCCCCAAGGCGCCGCCCCGTCAGAAGCCGATCAGCGAGGTCGTCGCCATCATCATGATGCGCTACGACACCTTCGACCCCGGCGGCAGCGTGGCCGAGGCGATCTACAAGAAGGAGCGCACCGCGGCGACCCTCAAGGTCGGCATGGCGCTCAAGAAGCCCTACGACTACGCGGTCGTGCACTCGATCAAGCCCGAGGCGGTCATCTTCGCCTTCAAGGATCCCGAGCGTGAGTTCGAGGAGCTGGCGACCTCGGTTCCGGAGAGGATCGTCATGGTCGGGGAGGGCGGCGTGCAGTCGCCCCGCAAGGACCCCTTGCCTACCGGCAAGATCGACAAGGCGGGGTCCGCCGAGACCACGATGCCCGCGCGCAATCTCTACGAGCTCGGCTACAAGGACATGGAGTCGTTCGCCAACGACTACCAGCGCATCCTGACCGAGGACATCACGACGGCCACCTACATGAAGGACGGCGTGCGCGCCGGGATCGAGATCAAGTCGGTCAAGGCTGACTCGATCGCCGCACGGCATGGCGCCCAGGCGGGTGACATCCTGATCTCGATCAACGGCAAGAAGGTCACCTCCGAGGCCGAGGCCGTTTCCTACGTGAAGGACAATCAGGACAAGTACACAGCCTGGGAGGTCAAGGTCCTGCGCTTTGGCAAGGAGGAGACGCAGATGTATTACTCCCCCGAGAACTGACGCTCATGGGTGCTGCTCGGCTCGTCCTCGACATGGGCAACACACGCCTGAAGGCGTGCCTCTTCGAAGGGGGCGCGCCTTCTGCGCGTTATGAAGATGCGGGCTGCGTGCACCACGCCGAGCCCCTGCCGGTCGACCCGAGCGTGTTCGACGACCGCTCAGTGTTGGCCGATTGGCACGCTTCCCTGGCGACACCGGTGACCGCGATCGGGCTCGCCTCCGTTGTCGAAGTCGAGCACACGCTCGCCCTCGTGACACGTCTCGAGGAGGTCCTGCCCGCCAGCGTCGTGACCAACCCCGACTGTGGCCTCGTGCTCGAAGTGACGACCCCCGAGACCACCGGCCGGGACCGGCTCTATGCGGCACGCGCGGCGGTGGAGGATGCTGGCGAGGCCTGCGTGGTCGTCGACGCGGGCACGGCGCTGACCGTGGATGCGGTGCGCCCCGGCGTCTTCCTCGGCGGAGCGATCGCGCCGGGACCCGACCTGCTCGCGCGGGCGCTGAGCGAGGGCGCCGCGCAGCTCCCGGCCTTCACTCCCAAGGCCGGTGTGCACGCGCTGGGGCGCTCCACCCTCGAGGCGCTGGAAGCTGGTGTTTGGGTCGGCTTCGAGGGCGCGGTCCACGAGCTCATCACGCGGGTCGCCGCGGAGGCAGGGATCGGCGCGGACGCGCCGGTGTACCTCACCGGTGGCCACGCGCCCGCCCTGTTCGCCGCCCTCGCCGGGCGGGGCCTCGAGCTGCGGCCCGACCCCTACCTCGTTCTGCGCGGACTGGCGACGAGCCTGGGGTGAGCAGGCTCGTCGAGCGACTCACCCCCGCTGGGGTCGGCGGCGTCGCGGTGCTCGCGCTGCGGGGCGCTGGATCTCGGGCGGCCTTGGCGGCCTTGACCCGATCGCTGCCCGCGGTGGGCGGCCTACGTCTGTGCCGCCTCGAGCAGTCGGGCGAGCTGCTCGACGAGGCCCTGATCGTTCGGCGTGGGCACGAGCACTTCGAGCTCGGCCTCCATGGGTCACCCGCCGTCGTCGCTGCCGTGGTCTTCGCCCTCGGGGGAGGGGACACACAACCGCCAGGGGCGAGCATCGAGGAACGGGCCACGGCCCTCCTCCAGGGGGCGGGCACCGATCGCGCCGCGCGGGTGCTGCTCGATCAAGCGCGCGGCGCACTGCGGCGTGAGGTCGAGGCGCTGCGCGGCGCGGTGGGCGGAGTGCCGTGCTGGGCAGATCGATACGCCCGGGCCCACGCCCTGCTGCATCCGCCGACCGTCGTGCTGGCTGGCCCGGTCAACGCCGGCAAGTCGACCCTGTTCAACCTCTGGGTCGGGGAGAGGCGCGCCGTCACCTCCGACGAGGAGGGCACGACCCGCGACGCGATCGTGGCGCGGGTCAGCCTCGGGCACCACCAGATCGAGCTGATCGACACGGCGGGCGAGCGCGGGCTCGAGCTCTCCGAGCGGGACCTCGGCGGGGCGCAGGACGCGGCCGCGGTCGAGGCGCTGGGGCAGGCCCTGGCCTGCGACCTGCGCGAGAGCGCCGACCTGTGCGTCTGGCTCGTGCCCCCGGGTGGTGGGGGTGGAGACCGGGGGCTGCCACCCGAGGGGGCGCTCGTGATCCAGAGTCGCTGCGACGTCCGCGAGCATTGGCCGGAGCGGGGCATCTCGGTCCTCGCCGCGCCCGAGCAGAGCCTGGCCGACGTCTCGGCCTGGGTCGGCGAGGCCCTCGGGCTTCCGGAGGGGGACCCGTGGACCCCCGGTGTCGGCGTCCCGCTCAGCCTGGACATGGCGATCAGCTTGGACGCAGCCTTCGAGGCAGCCCCCGGTGGGGAGCGGGGTCCCCTGCTTGACTTCGCCCTCGGTCCGTCCCCGGATCCGTTGCCGCTTCCTTGAGTCGCGGATAACCTAGTCGCCCTGGAGAGCGCGCCATTCCAACGGCGGGCACCCAGAATGACCACCCGGCACCTCGTCTCGATCGACGACCTCACCCTGGACGAGATCCGGGAGTTGTTTCGACTTGCGGATGAGTTCGCGCAGCACCCGCGCGGTTTCGCTTCCCTGTGTCCGGGGATGATCGCGGCGAGCCTCTTCTACGAGCCTTCGACGCGCACGCGCATGTCCTTCGAGTCGGCCATGCTGCGCCTCGGCGGCGGCGTGCTGACTGCCGCGGACATGAAGACCTCGAGCACCTCCAAGGGGGAGTCCCTGGCGGACACCGTGCGGGTGGTCGGTGGCGGCTACGCGGACGTGATCGTGCTGAGGCATCCTAGCGAGGGTGCGGCGCGTCTGGCGG
>JAQBVH010000235.1 GCA_027623615.1 Planctomycetota bacterium
GGGAGCGAATACGTTGTTGTGGTTGACGGCCAGGGGCAGGTCGCGGGCCTGGGCCATGTCGACCAGCTCGCGGGCGTCGGCGCTGCACAGGGCGAGCGGCTTCTCGACGAACACGCCGAGGCCAAGCTCGAGCAGGGCCCTGGTCAAGGGCACGTGCAGGTCGGGCGGCGTCGTGAGGTGCGCGACCTGCACGCCCATGCCGGGCAGCTGGGCCAGGTCGGTGGCGACGCCGGCCACGCCGTGCTGCTTGGCCGCGGCGGCGGCGCGTTCCTGAACGGTGTCGCAGACGGCGACCACCTCGACCCCCGGCGTCCTGGTCAGGACGGCGAGGTGGAAGTCGGCGATGAAGCCGGCGCCGACCACCGCCACCTTGGTGGGGCCGGAGAGGGTCAGACCGGCCCGGCTGGGCTGGGGCAGATCGGACATCTGGGAGCCGCCGGAAAGGGGGGAGGACGAGACTTCGGGATCGGATTCCACGGTGGGGCGCATGGGTGGGGGAAGTATCGACCGGCGGGCCCCCTCGCCGGGAGGAGCGCGGGTGGAGTTTCTTTCCACACCGGCTGATTTCGCCCTCTGCACGCTCCCGGCTTCGGTACCCGCGGAACACATCTCGCAGATCGCCTCAGGTTGGAGGGCGCTCAGGACGAATCAGAAGTCATCTCCTCCTTCTGGGGCCCGGCACACCTTCGGGTGTGTTGGGCCCTTTTCCGTTCCAGGGGGAGGGCTGGGCGCGGGGGCCTTGGAGGGGCGGGGTCGGGCCGGTATCATCCTTCGATGGAAGAGTTGATTGAAGGTCTGACCTTCGACGATGTCCTGCTGATCCCGCAGCACTCGGACATCATGCCCGGGGACGTCGACCTGGCCACGCGCTTCAGCCGGGAAGTTCAGCTGCGCGTGCCCCTGGCCTCCGCCGCGATGGACACGGTCACCGAGTCCAAGCTCGCGATCGCCCTGGCCCGCGAGGGCGGGATCGGCGTGATCCACCGCAACTTCTCGATCGAGGACCAGATCCGCGAGGTGGACAAGGTCAAGCGGTCGGCGAACGGGGTCATCCTCGACCCGGTCACCCTGCCTCCCGACGCGACGATCGACGAAGCTCGCGCGATCATGCGCACCCAGAACATCTCGGGCTTCCCGATCGTCGATCGGGACCGGGTGGTCGGGATCCTGACCCGGCGCGACCTGTCCTTCCACGAGGAGGGCGCCACGCCGGTCTCGGCGGTCATGACCTCCCAGGACCTGGTCACGGCCCCGCCGGGCACCGCCCTGGTCGACGCCCGGGTGATCCTGAACCAGAACAAGGTCGAGAAGCTGCTCATCGTGGACGAGGGCCGGCGCCTGCAGGGCCTGATCACGATGAAGGACCTCGACATGCTCGAGGCCTACCCGCAGTCGGCGGTGGACACGCGCGGACGGCTCCTGTGCGCCGCGGCGATCGGCGTCAAGGACTACGAGCGGGCTGAGGGCCTGTGCGGCGCGGGCCTCGACGTGCTCGTGGTCGACACCGCCCACGGCCACAGCTCGAACGTGATGAACACGGTGACCGAACTCAAGCGGCTGGTCGACGTGGACGTCGTGGCCGGGAACGTGGCCACGCCCGAAGCGGCCCGCGCCCTGGTCGACGCGGGCGTCGACGGCGTCAAGGTGGGCATCGGCCCCGGCTCGATCTGCACGACGCGGGTGATCGCCGGTGTCGGCGTGCCCCAGTTCACCGCGGTCATGATGGTGGCGAGGGAGCTCAAGGGCTCGGGGGTGCCGGTGATCGCCGACGGCGGGCTGCGCTACTCGGGCGACATCGTCAAGGCCCTCGCCGCCGGCGCCTCGTGCGTGATGGTCGGCAGCCTGTTCGCGGGCCTCGACGAGAGCCCGGGCGAGACGCTGATCTACCAGGGCCGCTCGTTCAAGGCCGTGCGCGGGATGGGCTCGATCGGCGCGATGCAGAAGGGCTCGAAGGAGCGCTACCGGCAGGGCAACGTGACCGAGTCGGACAAGCTCGTGCCCGAGGGCATCGAGGGCATGGTGCCCTACCGGGGCATGCTCTCGCCCTACGTCTACCAGCTCTGCGGCGGCGTCCGCGCCGGGCTGGGCTACTGCGGGTCGCGCACGATCGCGGATCTGTGGGAGCGGGCCAGGTTCGTGCGCGTGACCTCAGCCGGCATGCGCGAGAGCCACCCGCACGACGTGAAGATCACCAAGGAGACCTCCAACTACAACGCCGAATGAGCTCGGAATCCCGCGGCATCCTCATCGTCGACCTCGGCGCCCAGTACACCCAGCTCATCGCGCGTCGCGTGCGGGAGGCGGGCGCGTGGTCGGAGATCGCTCCGGCCGTCAAGGCCCTCGACCAGGCCAGGGGCATGGACCTGGGCGGCATCATCCTCTCCGGTGGCCCCGCCTCCGTGTACTCGGACGAGGCGCCGCCGGTCGACCCCGGGCTCCTGGAGTTGGGCGTGCCGGTGCTCGGCATCTGCTACGGCATGCAGTGGATGTGCCACGTGCTCGATGGGGGCGAGGTGCTCGCCGCCGACGAGCGTGAGTACGGCCACACCCAGATGCAGGTCGCGGACGCGACCGGACTGCTCGACGGCGTCGAGGGTGAGGTGCGCGTCTGGATGAGCCATGGCGACAGGGTCGAGTCGATCCCGTCCGGGTTCCGCCTCCAGGCCAGCTCCGCGACCTGCCCCTTCGCGGTGGTGGCCGACGACGCGCGCAGGTTCTACGGCGTGCAGTTCCACCCCGAGGTCAGCCACACCGAGCGCGGGCGCGACATCCTGCGCAACTTCCTCTACGGCATCTGCGGCATGCCTGGCGACTGGGTCGCCGAGGGCATCGCCGAGCGCGAGATCCGCAAGGTGCGCGAGCTGGTGGGGGAGGACGGCGAGGTCGTCCTCGGCCTCTCCGGAGGCGTCGACTCGGCGGTGGCCGCGATGATCGTCCACAAGGCGATCGGCGACCGGCTGCACTGCATCTTCGTGGACAACGGCCTCCTGCGGAAGAACGAGGTGAGCGTCGTCGAGGAGGCCTTCCACCAGCACCTCGGCATGGACCTGACCACGGTCGACGCGGCGGACCGCTTCCTCGGGAAGCTCGCCGGCGTCACCGACCCGGAGCTGAAGCGCAAGGCGATCGGCTACACCTTCATCGACGTGTTTCGGGACGAGGCCAAGCGCTTCAACCACGCCAACTTCCTGGGCCAGGGCACGCTCTACCCGGACGTGATCGAGTCGGTCGCGGTGCACGGCGGCAACACCGCGGTGATCAAGAGCCACCACAACGTGGGTGGCTTGCCCGACGACCTCGAGATGGAGCTCGTCGAGCCCCTGCGCGAGCTCTTCAAGGACGAGGTGCGCGAGGTCGGCCGTCACCTGGGCGTGGACGAGCGCATCCTGATGCGCCAGCCCTTCCCGGGCCCGGGCCTGGCCGTGCGCATCGTGGGCGAGGTCACCCAGGAGCGCTGCGAGCTCCTGCGCGAGGCCGACCACATCGTCACCAGCGAGATCCAGGCCGCCGGCGCCCACGAGGGCCTCTGGCAGTACTTCGCGGTGCTCCTGCCGGTCAAGTCGGTCGGCGTGATGGGCGACGCGCGCACCTACGAGAACGCCTGCGCCCTGCGCATCGTCGAGAGCCAGGACGGCATGACCGCCGACTGGGGCTACCTCGACCACGAGCTCCTGCGGAAGATCTCGAACCGCATCATCAACGAGGTGCGCGGGATCAACCGGGTGGTGCTCGACATCAGCTCGAAGCCGCCGTCGACGATCGAGTGGGAGTGAGCTGAGTGGTCTGGTGGGGGGGAGCGGCGGAGGTGCCCCCTATGCGCTTGTCCCGAAGGCGGCGCGCGGGGCGGGCGACTGCGAGAGGCCCTGGGCGGACCCCATGAGTGGCGACGACAGGGCGACTCTGACGAACCGCGCGCGTGCGGTGCTGCTGGCGCTGCTGCTCGTTCCCGTCGGTCTCGCCACCAAGCAGAGCTCGGTCGGCTGGGTCGCCGATCACCTCGGCGGCGCGGTCTACGTGATGTTCTTCTGCTTCGTCGTCTTCGCGGGGCGACCGACCGCGAGCCGCCTTGCCGTGGTCGCTGGCGTGACCCTGGCTACCTGCCTGATCGAGTGCCTGCAGCTCTCGAGCGCGGATTGGCTCGAGGCCATCCGCGCGACGCGGCCAGGAGGCATGCTGCTCGGCGCCAGCTTCTCCTGGGCGGACTTTCCGTTCTACGCGCTGGGCGGCGCGGCGGCCTGGGTGATCGACGCTGTCGTTCCCAGGCCGCGCTCCTAGGAGGAGGGCTTCTTCGTCGCCTGCTGCTTGGAGGCGGGCTTCTTGCGCGCGGGCGCCTTCTTGGCGACAGGTTTCTTGGCGACAGGTTTCTTCGCGGCCTTCTTCTTGGCAGCGGGCTTCTTCGCCCCAGCCTGCTTCTTCGTCGTCGGCTTGGGCTCGAGCGAGCCGATGTACTCCCAGCTCTTCACCAGCCACTGCTTCAGCTCCGCGCCCTTCTTCAAGAGCCCTGGCGGCACCTCGACGTAGCCGCGCATGGTCGCGTTGTACTCGATGACCGGGCCGGTCTTGTACTTCTCGCGGAAGGCCTCGACGTCCGGCTTGTCCAGCCGAATGGCGAGACTGTCCCGGCTGGTCAAGAAGGAGAACATGTGGCCGTTGTGCGAGGTGTAGGGGTTCTTCGCCCCCTTGCGCTCGATGCCGAGGTGGGTGGCGAGGAGCTTCTCGTACAGGGCGATCATCTCGGGGCTTGCCATGCAACGAGTGGAGCGCTTGGCCGCGCACACGTCAATCTGCCCGCCCTTACTCAGCCAGGGGCCGGGTCCCACTGGCGCACGACGCGCAGGGGCGCGGGCGGACTGGGCCAGAGGTCGATCACGTAGCGGTCCTCCCCGTCCAAACCTTTTTCGCCGAGCGTGCCCAGCCCGTAGAAGCGCACGGTGGCCAGGTACACGTCGCTCGGGACGCTCAATTCGAGCACCGCGCCGCCGAGGCACTCGTGCACCTGCAGCGCGCCGGTCGCCAGATCGATCGTCGCCTCCACGACATGGTCGGCGCCTGCGAGGTCGAGGTCCGGGCGCGCAACGTGCACCTCGACCGAGACCGGCACCTTGTCGTTGCGCGCCGGCTGAACCACCAGCACGTGGGGCGCGATCTTGACCATCCGGGCGCAGTCCACCTCGTCGTAGTCGGTCGGGGCCTGGGGCGAAGAGCCGGCATCCCAGAGGTAGAACTGCTGGTAGTCCACCATCACGGTGAGATCGTGGGGGCCGGCCGTCGAGGTCATGCCGGAAGTGAACCTCACCCGACCGCGCGCGGTCAATCGTCCTCGTACGCGTCGCCGCGGACCAGGCCGTCCTTCGTTCGCACGAAGACCTGGCGCAGGGCCGCCGGAGGGCCGCTGAGCGACTCGCCGTCGAAGCGCCCCGCGCCGTGGTCGCCGACGTCGAGCCACTCGAACTCGACCTGCCCCGACCCGTCGAGCGCGATCAGGCTGCCCCGGCGGCTCGCCAGGGTGGCGCCGAGGACGGGCGCCAGATCCTCCAGCCCCGTCCCGGCGAGGTTGGCCAGCACGTCGCCGTCTGCCAAGGCGAAGAGCCGCGGGGTCTCCAGGGTCATGCCCCACACGCCCAGGACCTGGTCCTGGGCGTCGACGGCGGTCTGCAGCGCGCCCGGGTTGCCCCCGCCGTAGTCGTGCCACCAGACGAGCGACCAGTCCTGCGTGTTCCACACCTGCACCGAGCCCGCGTCTCCGGTCGTCCCGATCAGACGCCCGCCGCCGTGGTCGAACTGGAGGGTGCGCACGTCGCCCCCGAACGGGAACCAGCCCTCCGGCGCGAACTCTGCGACCTTCGCGCCCGTGGTCGTGTCGAAGACCTGCACCTGCGGCGGCTGCGTGCCGATCGCCAGCCGGCGGCCCTGCGGATCCAGGGCGATGGCGCGCA
>JAQBVH010000236.1 GCA_027623615.1 Planctomycetota bacterium
GGCTTCTGCCCGCCGCTCGCGGAGGCGCTGGGCGACGATGTGCTGGCGGTCTCCTCGGTGGCGGTCGACGGAGAGGGCCGCACGGTCGACGGCGCGCGGCTCGGCGAGCTGAAGCGCGGCACGCTGCGCTGGCTCGAGCTCGACCGCGAGCACCTGACCGAGCTGCACCCCAGCGCCTACCCCGTCGGCGCCCACGTGCTGCTCGACCGCGCGCGCTTCCTCGAGCTGGGGGGCTTCGACCCGCTCTACCGGCCCTTCTACTGGGAGGACGCGGACCTCGGCTACCGCGCGTGGAAGCGCGGCTGGCAGGTCCTGATCGAGCCGCGCAGCCAGGTCGAGCACCGGCGCGAGGGCTCGGACATCCAGCGCACGGTGGGGGAGGCCACGGTCGCCCCGATCATGCGTCGCAACCGGGTGCTGTTCATGTGGGCGAACCTCCACGATCGCCGGCTGCTGCTGCTCCAACACCTCGTACCGTTCTGCCTGCGTGTGCTGACCGGCTGGATCGTGTGGGACACGCGCTTCTACGGCGGCCTCTTCGAGGCCCTCGGGCGCCTCGGCGAGGCGCGCCGCTCGCGAGCGCGCAATCGCGTCCAGGCCACGCGCACTGATCGTGAGGTGCTCGCGCACCTCGAGGGTGCCCTGCGGCGCCATGTCCCGCGATGAAGGTCGTCCTCGAACTACCCCGCACCGCGCAGGGCACCACGCTCAGGCGCTGCGTGGAAGGGCTGCTGCCCGCCCTGACCCAGCGGGAGGTCGCCGCGCGCCTGCGCCACTTCGCCCTCTGGCCGAGCTGCCGTGGATTCGACGTCGTCCATCTCCTGGGCGGCGTCCTGCCGCGCACCTCCGTCACGCGCGTCGGCACCCTCCCGAATCCCTTCGCGCTCGTCCCCGACGACGGGATCGCCCTGCCCATGCGGCGCGGTCTCGACCGGCGTCTGCGCCTGCTGACGCGGAGCTGTGCGCGGCTGCACGCGTGGACCGACAACCAGCGCGAGGAGTTCCTCAAGCATCATCCCGCGGTCGGCGAGCGCGTGGACGTGGTGCCGCCGGGTGTGGCCCCGTGTTTCCTCGTAGACGACGTCGACGCCGAAGCTGCCACCGCGCTCTTCGGTCTCGAGCAGCCGTTCTTCCTCTGCGTCGGGGAACGAACCTCGGTCAAGAACCTCTCGCGCGTCGTGCAGGCCTTCGTGCGCGGCGAGTTCGCGCAGCAGCATCACCTCGTCCTCGTTGGTCGTGACTCGCGGGAGTTCGACCCGATAAGGAGTGCGCTGCGCGGCCTCGGATTGGAGGAGCGCTGCCACACGCTGGGTCGTCGCGGACCAGGACCTGGCCGGCCTCTACCGCAGCGCTGCCGTTCTGATGCACCCGACCCTCCAGGAGGACGTGGCGCTCCCCGTGCTCGAGGCCCTCGCCTCCGGCACCCCGGTCGTCGCGGCAAATCGCTGGGCGGCGGAGGAGCTCGCGGGCGGGCACGCGAGCTTGTGCGATCCCCTCGACGTGGACGCGATCGTGACGGCGACGGAGCGAGCCCTGGCGCGCGCTCCAGCGCAGCGTGAGGCGGCCCGACGCCACGCGGCCGCGTTCACCTGGGAGCGGAGCGCGACGGCGTTGCTGGACGTCTATCGCCGCGCGAACGAGATGCAGTAGGCTGCGGTCGGATGCACCTGCTGCTCGTCAATCCCACCTGGCCGCGCTTCGACCGGGACTCGGGCTCGTTCCGTCTCTTCGAGATCATCAAGATCCTGCGGGCCGCCGGACATGAGGTCACCTTCGCGCCCAAGGACGTCAGCGGGGACGAGCCCTATCGCACGGCGCTGACCGAGCTCGGAGTTGCCATCCTCGAGCTGCCCTCGTCCGGCACGGGGGACCGGCGCGCGGCGCGCACCTCGCGCGTCGCGCTGCAACAGTTCCTGCGCACGAACGAGGTCGACGTCGCGATCCTCTACCACCATCGCACCGCGCACCGCATGACCGGCCGCATCCGCGCAGCGTCGCCGCGCACGATGGTCGTCGTGGATTGCGTGGACCTGCACTTCTTGCGCATGCGGCGGCACGCAGAGATGTCCGGCAACGCGACGGCCCTCGCGGAGGCCGCGCGGGAGGAGGAGCGTGAGCTCGCCACCTACCGCAACGCGGACCTGGTCGCCGCGATCAGCGAGGAGGAGGCGCAGGTCCTGCGCGGGCTCGTGCCCCAGACCCCCGTGATCACGATCTCCAACGTGCACCCCCTGCCGACGCACGTGCCGCCCTTCGACAAGCGCAAGGACCTCTTCTTCGTCGGGAGCTTCGACCATCCACCCAACGTGGACGCGGTCGAGGTCATGGCAATCGAGTTTCTACCGCGCTTGCACGAGCACCTCCCCGACGTCCGCCTGCGGGTCGCGGGCGGCGGCAAGCACATGCCGCAGATCGAGGCGCCCGGCCTCGAGCTGCTCGGCTTCGTCGATCGGCTGGAGCCCCTGATCGACAGCTCACGCCTGATGGTCGCGCCCCTGCGCTTCGGCGCCGGCGCCAAGGGCAAGGTCGGCCAGGCCCTGGCCCATGGTCTGCCCGTGGCGACGACCACGATCGGCGCGGAGGGGCTGGGCCTGACGCCGATGCTGGACGTCCTGCTCGCCGACGACATGACCGAGCTGGCCGCGCTGGTCGCGCGCGCCTACCGGGATCCGGCCCTCTGGAGCACGCTCTCGATCGGCGGTCGCGCGCGCATCGAGGCGACCTTCAGCCCGGCGCGAGTGGCCGAACAGCTCGAGCACGGCGTACTGTGCTCGCCGGTCCTCGAGCGCACACGAGCGCGACGACGCTCGCTGCTCTCACGCGTCTTCACCCGCTGATCGGGGCGCCCGGAGTACGGGCTCCGATCAGGCGCGGAAGGTTCGCAGCCAGCGTCCGCAGCGTGCGAGGCCCTTGGCGGCTTGCAGGAGGTGGGGGTTGGCCCGCAGGGTCTCTGCCGGATCAGCGGAGGCAGGCAGCACGAGGTCCGCGCAGGTCGTCACCCGCCAGGTCGCGGCGCCGACGCCCGCGGCGACGACCTTCGCGCCAGGCGCGCGGCGGATCAGCTTGGGGTCCGCAGGCGCGGCGAACCAGAGGAGGTCGACCGGTCGCCTTGGGGGCAGCTGGTTGAAGCTCGGGTTGTCTTCACGCGCGAGCACCGTCTGCACGCCGCGCGCTTCGAGCGCGCGCCGCGCGCGCTGACGCTCCCGCGCGAAGCCGATCACGGTCACGTGCAGGCCGAGGCCGCGCAGCGAGGCCAGCAGCCCCTCCTCCGGCTCCTCGAAATCCGGCAGCACGACGACGACCTCGCCGCGGGCGCCGTGCTCGCGAGCGACGTCCGCGCGCGTGCCGGGGGGGTGATGCTGCGCGGCCAGCTCAGCCTGCCAGCGCTCGAGGAACCGCGCGCGGTTGGTCACCTGGTGACGCTTGGCGCCCTGGGCGAGGTCCGTGCCCGAGGTGTGGCCCTCGAGGTGCACGACCCGCGAGCGCGGCTCGAACACGACCGCGTGGCCGGCGGCGCGAGCGCGGAAGCAGAGGTCCGTGTCCTCGTAGTAGGCCGGCGCGTAGCGCTCGTCGAAGCCACCCAGCTCGTCCCAGACCGCGCGCCTCACCAGGAGGCTGGCGCCCGACCCGTAGTCGACCCTGCGACGGTAGCGATAGGTCGGCTGGCTCGGGTCGTCGTGCTTGCCGTAGTTCGAGCCGCTCGCGTCCGCGAACACGATCCCGCCCGCCTCCTGGAGGCTGCCGTCGGGGTACAGCAGGGTCGAGGCGACCACGCCGACGCCCCGGTCCTCCTCGAGGACGGCGACCAGCGCCTCCATCCAACCCGGCAGCACCTCGGTGTCGTTGTTGAGCAGCAAGAGGTGACGGCCGCGCGCTTCGCGAGCCGCCGCGTTGACCGTGCGCAGGAACCCGAGGTTCTCCTCCCCGCGGGACAGGCGCACTCGGTCGTCGCCGAGCAGGGGTTCGTCCTCGGGGATGGCCGCGGGCCCGCGATCGTCGCGCAGGATCAGCTCGAAGCTAGGCCCGTCCGGCGAGGTGTTGGCGAGCACGGAGCGCGCGCAGGCGAGCGTGACCTCGACCTCGCCGTAGAACGGCACGATCACGCTGACCTCGGGCGCGTCATCTTCGGCGAAGGTGATCGGAGGGCAGGGGACCAGGCGCTCGTCGACCAGGAACGAGATGGGCATGCACGCGGACCGGGGTCCCTCGAAGTAGAACTTGCTCGGGCGCACGGCGAACAGGGTCGGCGCTCCGTCCGCGGCCGCGGCGCCCCAGGCCCAGGTCGTGGGCAGGTCCCAGGCGCGGTCCGCCTCGGCGGACTGCTGGAAACCGACCAGGTCCTCGATCCATTCGCCCGCGCCGAGGACCAGGCACTCTTCCGTGCCGAGCCGCAAGAGCGCGTCGTTCATTACATCGGTCTGGTCGCCGGTCTGCGCGACCAGCTCCAGCCGGCCGGCGGGGTCCGGGATGGTGGCGATCAGCTCGGCCAGCGCAGCGACGAGCGCCTCGTCGGCCTGGACCGGATGGGAGAGGCGCTCGTTGACGGAGACGGGCCACCCCTCGGCGCGCGTGCCCGCGAGGACCAGTACGCGGCTCGTGCACGTGACCAGCCGCGCGAGCTGGTCCTCCAGCTCGGGCACGAGCGCGTCGACGAGGACCAGCGCTCCCCAGCGGCGTCGAGGGTCGATGCGTTCGTCGTGTTCCATGCCGTGCCCGTGCGCCGCATCCTATCCGGACGGGCGCCGGGACACGGCGGGCGGACTCAGCGCTTCGGCAGCTCGACCGCAGGCAGCGCCTGCTCGGCGAAGGTCGCGTTGAAGGCGGCGACCCGCTCGATCAGCGCGTCGAGCGCGGCCTGGGCGTCGGCCTCGCGACTCAGCAGGTCGTGTGCATGGCCGCGCAGACCGTCCGTCAGCTCCGGGCCGTTGCCGTCGAGCTTCGACAGGGCGTCGAGCAGCTCGGCGTTCAGCCGGTTCGGGAAGTTGATCACGTCCTGGAAGGTCTCCTGCTTGACCTGGATCACGCTCTCCTCCCAGGCGCTCAGGTCGCTGATCAGGGCCTCGGCCTCGTCGGCCAGGGGGAAGTCCTCGCGGCCCTGCAGGCCCTGCAGCTGGCTGCGCGTACGGCGCAGCGCGTTGACGTTCTCTTGCACGCGGTCGGCTGCCGCGTGGATCGCGCGTGCCCACTCCTGCTGCTCGGACCAGGCCTGGGGTCGGTGCTCGACCCGCGGGTCGGGCAGGTAGCTGAAGCTGGCCCGTGCGCTGGCCTCGCCCTGGCGCAGCTCGACCTCGTAGGTCCCGGGCGGGACGCGCGGTCCGGCCGTGGAGCCATAGGTGAACTGGCCGGGGATGGAGGCGATCCCATCGAGACGCAGGTCCCAGTGCAGCCGGCGCAACCCGGGTTCGAGGTTCAGCTCGTCGCCGTCCTCGCCGCCGAAGGTGCGCAGGACGTCGCCGTCCGCGGCGCGAATGGTGAGGCTGACGGGTGTCTCCTGGTCGAGGCCTTCCCCGATCCAGTAGTGGATCAGCGCGCCGGGCTGCGGGTTCTGCCCGCGGCCCTGGGAGAAGCCGCCGCCGCCCCCCAGCAGGGTACGGAGGTCGGCCGGCGCGAAGAGGACCAGGTCCGCGGCGAGGTGCGCCTCCTCGAGCTGTCGCAGGGCCGAGAGGTCGTCCAGGATCCAGAAGCCGCGACCCTGGGTGGCGACGACGAGGTCGCCCTCGCGCAGGGTCAGGTCGGTGATGGCCACCGGCGGGAGGTTGCGGCGGAAGGAGCGCCAGGCGCGGCCGCCGTCGAGGGAGACGAACAGCCCGGCCTCCGTGCCGGCGTAGCAGAGACCCTCGCGCTCGGGGTCCTCGCGCACGACGCGCACGTAGGCCTCGGCGGGCAGGCCCGTCACGCGCCGCTCCCAGGTCCCGCCGTAGTTGCGGG
>JAQBVH010000237.1 GCA_027623615.1 Planctomycetota bacterium
CTCGCGCGCATGGCTGCGCGCCGGGGCGAGGTCCAGGGCGATCGCTTGGGCCACGAGCGCCTCTCTTTCCCGAACCGGCACTCCGGACACGCGGCGATCAGCCCGACCGGAGACGTGGTGGTCCTCGGGGACTCATGGGGCTACGTGCACGTCCTCGACGCGCGCACCGGCGCCGTACGGCGCGTCATAGACGCGTTCGACCGGCCGATCGGGGCGATGGACGTCTCGCCCGACGGGACCCGCGTCGCCGCGCTCGCCTACGACGGCTCGGTCGGCTCGTGGAGGCTCAGCGACGGCCGCCGGCTGTTCGAGATGCCGGTCCTGCCCGCCCGCGAGGACCAGGGCTGGGGCTTCGGCTCGACGCTGCACTTCGACCCGACCGGGCAACGGCTGTTCGTAGCGGTCGCCGACAAGGGCGGCGCGATCCTCGGTTCGATGGGCGCGCTCGTGCAGCGCTGGACGCGCCCCCTCGGCGGCTTCTTCGGGATCTCGGCGGCCTGGAACGCGGACGGCTCCTTGCTCGCGACCTTCCAGGGATCCGAGGTGCACCTGCACTCGGGGGACGACGGCGCGCTGGTCCGCCGGCTCGAGACGGGTGTGGGGGTCGCGTCGGTCGCGTTCGACCCCTCCGACGGGGACCTGGCGACGGGACACGTGGACGGCCGCGCGCGCGTCTGGGACATGCCGTCGGGGGACCTGCGCTGGCAGTACATGGTCGAAGACGTGTTCCTCAGCACTCCGAGCGTGCCGACGCTCGCGTTTTCGCCCGACGGCGCGAAGCTGGCCGTGACGTCGGTGGCCTCGTGCAACGTCTGGGTGGTGGACGCCACCACCGGCAAGAGCACCTGGCACAGCGGCTTTCTCGGCGGCCGGATGGGGGAGCCGGTCGACGTCGCCTGGAGTGACGTGGACACGCTCTGGTACTCCTGGCGCTCAGGTTCGCTGCTCGGCGCGCGGGTCGACCTCGCGACCGGCAAGCAGCAGGAACGTCCGGACCTGGTGCTGATTCCCGACCTCGCGCAGCCAGGCCTCTACGCCTCGCCCGCCAGGGGCGGCGTCCTCGTCGGGGTGACCAGCGGTCCGCTCCTGTGGTGCCGCTACGCGCTGCAGGGTGGCGACTCACTCCTGTACTCGCCCTCGGGTTACCTGACCGGCCGGTTCGACCTCGACCCCAACCTGTACACCTACCGGATCGAGGGGCGCGAGAGCATTCAGGTCGCGCGGGTCCTCCTCGACCGCTACGACCCCAAGCGCGTCCGCGCCGCGATCGCCGGCGTCCCGATCATCCCCGCAGCCACCCCGATCCCCCCCGAAGGCGAGTCCGACTTCTAGCGGGCGGGGCGCTTGAAGATGAGCGTCGCTTTCGTGGCGTGGATCATCTCCCAGCCGTCCTGGCCGTGTTCGTTGAGCACGTCCTCGATGCTCTGGGCGAGCTCCTCGTCGGTGGACTTGAGCTTGTCGAGCACGCCCGTGCCCTTGGTGACGGCGTCCTTGAGGTTCCCCAGGGTCGAGCCGTGGATGTCGGTGACTCCGACGACCTTGTACTCCCAGGCGCTGGGCGCCGGGTCCTGGGGGGCCGCAGCCTGGGCCTTGGCGAGGGGGAGGGCGAGCGCGGCGAGGACGAGCCCGCACAGGGCGTAGCTGAGGTGCTTCATGGTGGGTGGTACGTCGGGGTCCAGCCCCCATTCGACCAGCCCGGCCTCAGGTGCGGTAGTTCGCGTTGATGAGCACGTAGTCCGCGGTCAGGTCACAGGTCCAGACCTCGGCCTGGGCGCTGCCCGCGGCGAGGTCGACCCCGAGGATGACCTCCTCCTCGTTCACCAGGTGCTCGTGGGCGGCGCCCTCGGCGGCGAGCTGGGGGACGCCCTCCAGGTAGAGCGTGGCCGGCCCGACCCAGACGCGCGCGCGCTCGGGGTCGAAGGTCACGCCCGCGCGCCCAGCGGCCGAGAGGATGCGCCCCCAGTTCGGGTCGCGGCCCGTGACCGCGGTCTTGGTCAGGGGGCTCGTCGCGATCGTGCGTGCGACCCTGCGTGCTGCGGCCTCGTCGGGGGCGCCATGGACCTGGACGGTGATCAGGCGCGAGGCCCCCTCGCCGTCCCGCGCGATCTCGCGGGCGAGGCGCCGCGCGACCGGATCGAGGTGCACGCGCCCGACCTCCTCGTCCTGGCGTCCGCTGCCCCAGAGCACGAGCGTGTCGTTGGGGGAGGTGTCTCCGTCCACCGTGGTGCACTGGAAGCTCTGCGCGTTGACCGCGGTCAAGCAGGCGTGGGCGTCCTCGGGCAAGCGGCCCGCCGTGAACAGGAACCCGAACATCGTCGCGAGGTCGGGGTGGATCATGCCCGAACCCTTGGCGACGCCGACGACCGCGCCCTCGGCGTGGACCTTGGGGCGCGTGTCCGTGGTGAGGATCGCCTGGCTGAAGTCCGCGAGGCCCTCCGGGCGTGCTGCGTCGAGGAGGGCGGGCAGCGCGGCCTCGATCTTCGCGACCGGCAGCGGCGCGCCGATCACGCCGGTGGAGAGCGCGAGCACCTCCTCCGTCCGCGCGCCGATGCGCGCAGCGAGGGTGGCGGCGAGCGCGCGGTTGTCGGCGATGCCCTTCTGGCCCGTCGAACAGTTCGCGTTGCCGCTGTTCACCAGGAGCGCGCGTACCAGGCCGCCGCTCGCGGCCAGGTGCTCACGGCAGACCGGGATGTGGGCGCCGAGGAGCTGGTTCGTGGTGAACAGCGCCGCAGCGGGGAAGGCCGCGTCTGCGAGGACCAGGGCCAGGTCGGGGGCGCCGCTCGACTTGATGCCGCAGGAGAGGCCAGCACCGGCGAAGCCTTGGGGGAAGGAGAGGGTCGACACGGGCGGGAGGCTACTGATCTCGCCCGAACTTTTCTGCCCCTTTCCCCGGGTGGGGTCCGGGGCCGACCTGCTGGTGGGCTGACCTGAGCCCTGCCCAAGCGATGACGAACCCCGGTCTCCCGCGCCGGCGCAGGGTACCGGGGCGCCTACGGTTACCTCTTCGTGGCGGCCGCGGACGCCGGGCGTCGCCCTGGCCGAGCCCGTCCGCCCGAAGCTGCGGGCGTCCCGGGTGCGGGTCGGAGTCGGGCGGCCTTCGGCGTAGCATGGAGGTGTACGCACCATGCTTCGCCTCTCCACGCTGCTCCTCACCTCGTCCTTCGCGGTCGCCCAGGTCGACTTCCAACGGGACGTCCGCCCGATCCTCGCGGACCGCTGCTTCTCCTGCCACGGACCCGACGCGGCCGCGCGTCAGGCCAAGCTGCGGCTGGACGTCCGCGAGGGCGCGCTCGCCGTGCTGGACCTCGAGTCGCCGGCCGGGAGCCTGCTGCTTCACAAGGTGAGCGCGGACGAGGGTGAGCGCATGCCGCCCCCCAGGTCGAACAAGCCGGCGCTCACGGCCGCGGAGATCGACGTGCTGCGCCGCTGGATCGCCGCGGGCGCGGAGTACACGGACCACTGGTCCTACGGACGGATCGAGGCCACGGCCGTCCCCGAGACCGGCGAGTCGCACCCGATCGACGCCTTCCTCGCGCGGCAGTGGCGCGCGCTGGGGCTGGCGCCCGCGCCGCCCGCGGACGCGCGCACGTTGATCCGGCGCCTCAGCTTCGACCTGACCGGCCTACCGCCGAAGCCGGAGCGAGTCGACGCCTTCCGCGCGGACCCGGACGTGGAGGCGTTGACCGACGAGCTCCTGGCGTCGCCCCACTTCGGCGAACGCATGGCCGTGTTCTGGCTCGACCTCGTGCGCTACGGGGACTCCTCGGGGTACCACTCGGACCGGCCGATCCCGATCTGGCCCTACCGCGACTAGGTCATCCGCGCCTTCAACGAGAACCTGCCCTTCGACGACTTCACGCGCTTCCAGATCGCGGGCGACCTCTACGCGGACGCGACCGAGGACATGCGCGTGGCCTCGATCTTCAACCGCCTGAACAAGTCCACCGACGAGGGCGGCGCGCAGGCCGGGGAGTACCTGGTCAAGTACGCCGCCGACCGGGTGCGCACGACCTCGAGCGCCTGGCTCGGCGCGACGGTGGGCTGCGCGGAGTGCCACGACCACAAGTACGACCCGATCGAGCAGCGCGACTTCTATCGCTTCGCGGCCTTCTTCGCCGACATCGAAGAGGTCGGGGTCTACGAGCTGAACGCCTACCGCCAGTTCCAACCGCACATGCAGGTGGGCGAGGTGAACACCCTCGCCACCGTCGCGACCGAGCCGCGCGTGGTCCGTGTCCTCGAGCGCGGCAACTGGCTCGACGAGTCGGGCGAGGTGGTCGCGCCCGGGACGCCGGCTTGCTGGCCGCCGCTCGCGCCCGAGCAGGCGCGGGCCGATCGACGGGACCTCGCTGCCTGGCTCGTGCGCGCGGACAACCCGCTGGTGGCGCGCGTGCTCGTCAATCGGCTCTGGTACCAGCTCTTCGGCGAGGGGCTGAGCAGCGTGCTCGACGACCTCGGACGTCAGGGCGCGTACCCGAGCCACCCACAGCTGCTCGACTGGCTCGCGCACGAGCTGATCGTGGGCGGCTGGGACGTGAAGGCGCTCCTGCGCCTGATCGTGACCTCGCGCGCCTACCAGCAGTCGGCGACGCCGCGACACGAGCTCAAGGACCTGGACCCGACGAACCGGCTGGTCCTGCGCCAGGCGCGCTGGCGCCTCGACGCGGAGTTCGTGCGCGACACGTGCCTGGCTGCCGCGAACCTCCTGCAGCACCGCGTGGGAGGTCCGAGCGTCAAGCCGTACCAGCCGCAGGGCTACTGGCAGCACCTCAACTTCCCGGGTCGACGTTGGGACCCGAGCGAGGGGGACGACCAGTACCGGCGCGGCCTCTACACCCACTGGCAGCGCACGTTCGTGCACCCGGCGCTGCTCGCCCTCGACGCCCCGACGCGCGAGGAGTGCGCGGCGCGACGCCCGCGCTCGAACAACGCACTGGCGGCGCTGGTGCTGCTCGACGACCCGACGTTCGTGGAGGCGGCGCGGGTGTTCGCGCAGGACCTGATCCAGACCGAGCAGGGCGTCAACGACCGAGTGCGGGCGGCGGTGCGACGCACGCTGCAGCGGGAGCCGACCCAGGAGGAGGAGACGCTCCTCCTGAGCCTGCTCGCCGCCGAACGGCGCCACTTCGGCGCGGACCTCGAGGCGGCGCGGGCCCTGATCTCGGTCGGGCAGGCGCCGCTACCGGACGGCATCGATCCCATCGAGCACGCGGCCTGGACGCAGGTCTGCCGGACGCTGCTCAACCTGCACGAGACGATCACGCGCGGGTAGGTGGGGCCCGGGGGGGTACCAAGCGAACGTCTCGGGCGCCAGGGCAGTCGGCATGGACGCGTGCACGCGGGCTGTTGGGCCCACCTCCTACGGAAGTTCCGGGATGCCTTGAAGGAGTCGCCGCGGGCCATGGCGCTGTTCATGAAGGACATCGCGGAGCTGTACGCGATCGAGCGGAAGGCGCGCAACGAGGGCATGGACGCTGTCGCGCGGGTCGAGCTGTGGCGGCGCGAGTCCCTCCCGATCGCGGCGCGGCTGATGAGGCTCACGTCGGGCTGGCAGGAGCACTCCAGCCTCGAGGGGAATGTCGCGGACGCGATGAAGTACGCGCGCGGGCAACGGGGAGCATTCTTGGCATTCCGGCGAGACGGTCGCATCCCGATCGACAACAACGTCTGCGAGCGCGCGATCCGACCGTTCGCCATTGGCCGCCGCAACGGGCTCGTCGCTGGCAGCGTCGAGGGCGCCCGAGCGGCAGCGACGATCTACACCGTCGTCGTGAGCGCGAAGGCTACGGGCGTGGACCCGCTCTCGTACTTGGAGTCGGTGCTCGAGCAGCCGGGACGTGCACGGCATCCAGAGTCCACCGGCTCACGCCGTGGGCAATGGCGGAAAGCTTCCCGCGAGCGCTGGATCGCT
>JAQBVH010000238.1 GCA_027623615.1 Planctomycetota bacterium
TCGGAGGCGTGAGTGTTGTTTGGCGCCACACCTGACGGTGTGACGACCGGAGCTTGCACCTGTGGCGCACGCTCCTGGGCGACCCCGTTGGGGCCGCCTACGCCTCATTCGGAGGCGTGTGTGTTGTTTGGCGCCACACCTGACGGTGTGACAGCCCGGCCAGGAGAGTCGGACATCGGAATCCTGAGTCCTGCTCGCGCGAGTTGCCTTAACATCGACGGCCCTGGCTCCATCCCCGTCTTCCGGAGGACACCCAATGCGAGCCCTCTTGTCCGCTTGTGCCTTGCTCGTACCCCTCGCGGCCTGTGGCGGAGGCTCCGGAAGCGGCGCCTCGTCCGCTGCGGGCTCGTTCGAGATCGTCAGCATCAACGTGGTCCACGGCCAGCAGTGGAAGATCAACCGCGCGCTGCGGGTGACCTTCAGCGCCGAGGTCGATCCCGCGACGGTGAACTTCAACACGGTCTCGATCACCGACACGCAGGGGTTCGGCGCGACTGGCTTCTTCTACCTCGCTGAGGGGGACGCGCGCACGGTCGTGTTCCAGCCGAGCTGCCCGACCCTCGCGGACAGCTCCGACGCGGGCCTGCGTCCTGGTCGTGAGTATCGCATCTCGGTCAAGTCCGCTGCCGTGGACGGCTTCAGCGTGACGAGCAGCGCAGGCGACGTGCTCGACGTGGGAGAGTTCCGCAGCTTCCTGACCCCCGACTCGCTGGACCCGCTCGTCCTGTTCGTCGACACGGTCCCGGGGCCGCCCAAGGTCGAGGTCCTCCCCGTGCGCCTCCAGCCCGGCGAGCTGGTCGACGACGGCACGCCGTCGACCCACGTCGAGATCGGTGGCTTGCGACGCTTCTTCGGACGCGACCCGGTCACCCTCCAAGGTCGCCTCGAGCCGGGTCTGGACCTGCCGCTCAACCACTACAGCCTCCCCGAGAACCAGATCGTCTTCTACGTCCACTTCAACCAACCCGTGCGGCCGGGATTGCAGAACGCGGCCCACCTGCGCATGCAGTACGACGGGCCGAGCGGCTGGACCGCGATGCCAGCCATCGTGCAGCTCGTCGCGAACTGCACCGAGACCGGCGCGATCGCGGAGGTGCGACCCCTCGGCATCCTGCCCCAGTCGACCGACCTGCGGCTCGTGCTCGGCGCGGGCTTCGCGGATCTGACCGGTGATGAGACCTCGGCCGACAACGACACGTTTGCGATGACGCGCGCCCTCTCCTCGGGCGTTCCCAATCCGCTCTTTCCCAACGTCGGTCAGCCGGAGACGGACGAGGTGCTGGAGACCTTCGCCCTCGGCGGCGCCGGCACCCATTCGCTCGAGGACACGACCGCTCTCTTCCCGGTTCCCGTGGCGGCGTGGGGTGAGGGCATCCTGCAGTCGTCCTTCGCCTTCGACGGTACGGGCGGACCCGGTGGTGACTTCGACTGGCACATTCCGCCGAGCACCGACCTCGTGCTCGACACGACCAGCGACGTGATCTTCGGCGGCCCCGGCGGTGCCCCGACCGGCTCGGCGCCCGTGGTCAATGGGATCGTCGACGTGCGCGATCTCTACTTGCCCGCCTCGTCCAAGATCCTCGTCGTGGGCCCGAACACCTGCACGATCCTGGCCTCCGGTTCGGTGCGTGTGCTGGGTCAGATCTCGGTGCAAGGCGCGGACAATCCGGGGGTCGCGACCCTGAACACGACCAACCAACCCGAGGGGGGCGCGGCGGGTCAGGCCGGCGGAGGAGACGGCGGCGCAGCGTCGCCGCTGACGACGGCATCCAGCCCGGCGGGTCTGGCCGGAAACGGTCCCTTCAACGCGACCGGCCAGGGCGGCGGCGGCGGTGAGAGCTCCTACAAGGTCATCCACCCAGGCAAACGCCATGGCGCGGGCGGCGGTGGCGGCGGCCTCGGGCACAACGTGCGCTACGACCACGACGGCTTGCCCCAGACGGGGTGGGTGCGCGTGCAGACCCTTGTGGGCCTCGACGCCGAGCACGGCGGCTTCGGTTCGACGGGCGCTTGGGGCGCCATCAACCAGGTCGGAACCGCGATCGGCGGCTACGAGGGGCCGAGGCCCTTCCTGGACAACGACGACGGGAACGACTTCATCGGAACGAAGCTGACCACCGGGGGCCAAATGATCCTCGGGGAGCTCGAGGACATGCTGGCCGGGTCCGGGGGTGGCGGTGGCGGCGACACCTCGTACACCGACACCTTTCCCAAGCTGCCGTTCGACCCCACCGGCGACGAGAAGGGCTGCGGCGGCGGCGGAGGCGGCGGCGGGCTGCGCATCCTCGCTATTGGACCGATCACGGTCGGTGACGCGATGCTGAACGGGTCGATCGTGCTGGACGGCGGCACGGGCGGCGGCGGCGAGAACTCGTGGGAGCGCTACGGCGGCGGTTCGGGCGGCGGCTCGGGCGGGCACCTGGTGATGTCGAGCGCCGCCTCGATCACGATCCATGGCCGCGCGACCACGGGCGGACCCTGGTACGACGACGTCGGCGACTCCTATCACAGCGCGCGCACGCTCTCGGCCCTCGGCGGTCAAGGCGGGGCGGGCAAGCTGGACCGGGGCGGCGCCAAGGCCACAGGGCCCGTGCCCTGGTCCTGCTCCGCGATCCCCTTCGAGTACTTCGAGGGGCACACGGACGTTCGGCCCTACAACACGGCCTGCTTCCAGAACCTGCCCCACTTCAACGAGCCGGAGGGTCCCTGCTGGGGCGCCGGCGGCGACGGCGGACCGGGGCTGGTGCAGCTGCACGTCGAGGACTTGACCGACATTCACTTCCCCGAGATCGAAGCGGAGTTCGGCGGGACCTACGCCTCGGGCCTAGACGTCAGCTACGCCATGGCGCCCCCGCCCGAGGGCTGGAAGCGGCCGGGCGAGGTGCCGGACCAGATGGTCCCGTTCTTCGGTCGTCTGTCGATGGCGCGCTCGCGCTGGATCCCGCTGGGCCTCGCCAGGGTCAATGACCTCGGTGGCACGGACCAGGTGGTGCTGCATGGCCTCGCTGGCGCGATCCCCCACGGCCCCGGTGGCGGCGTCGACCACGAGGACCCGATCGTCGGCCCCTTCGTCCAGGCGCAACTCGACCACGACCTGGTGCTCGACGCGAGCGGCCTGGCCCCCGGGGACTCGCGCTACGCGGACAATCCGGCGCTCCTACGTCAGGCCTCGCTCGAGGTGGTCGACTCGGCCGACCCGGGCTTCGTGACCCTGTTCTCGATCGTCGGCGCGAGCTATGACCCGGCCGGGCCGAGCTTCCTCATCCACCTCGACCCCGGCGGTCCGAACCCGGACCACCTCACCTTGGGGGGCGACGCCCTGGTCGCGATCGTCCCGCACACCGCCCGCGTGGTGACCAGCGGCGTGTTCGACGGCTACCCCTCCGAGGCCGAGATCCGGTTGCTCTACGACGCCACCAAGGTCGACCCCTTCGGCGGCGGCCCGTCGACGGACCTGGCCTGGTCCACCGTTTTCGGAGGCGGCGACCCGACCGACGACCTGTCGAACCTCAACCTGGAGGACTGGGACTTCGTCCGCTTCCAGACGATCTTCGACCTCGACACGGCCGGCGACGGCGTGGACCTGGACACGGCCCGCCCTGGCCTGGACCTGCTCCGCCTGCAGTTCGAGTTTTAGCAGCCCATGGCAAGACTCATTCCGCCGCGATGTGGCGCCGCGCGGCCCGGGGCGGCCGCCGGAAGCCTCGCCGAATCCACGGATTCGCCGATGTTTCCGCCGTCCACCCCGAACCACGGTTCACCACACCGCGACGAGAGCAGTTTCACCACGGACTGCTAAGTCGATCCCCACGGGTCGACCCACCCACCGGGGAGACCGACCCGCGCCGGCGAGGGTTGCGGGTGGGCCTGCAGATCTCGCGGCCTCCTCCCCCGTCGCGGTTACCGTACGCCGATGCCGGCGACCGTGACCCAGCTCGACAGCCTCCGCTATCCGGGCGACCCCGACCGGATCGTCCGGATCCGGGTCGAGGGGCCCGAGCCCGCGACGGCTGCTCCAGGCCCCGCCGTGATCGTGCTGCACGGGTTCAAGGGGTTCATGAACTGGGGCTTCTTCCCGACGCTCTCGACGCGGCTGGCCGAAGCCGGGTTCACCGTGGTCAGCATGAACGCCAGCGGGTGTGGGATCGGTGAGGACCTCGAGAGCTTCACCGATAACGACGGCTTCGCGCGCAACGGCTACACGCGGGAGCTCGAGGACCTGGACCTCGTGCGCGATCATCTCGCGACCCTCCACGTGGATCCGAAGCGCCTGGCGGTGTTCGGTCACAGCCGCGGGGGCGGCATGGCGCTGCTGCACGCGGCCGAGCGCGGGGACTACCGCGCGGTCGTGACCTGGGCCGCGATCTCCCACATTCATCGCTTCGACGTGGCGACCAAGGCGGCCTGGCGCGAGGCCGGGGAGCTGTGGATCCCCAATGCCCGCACGGGTCAGCCGCACCGGCTCGACCTCGAGATCCTGCTCGACGCCGAGCGCAACAAGGAGCGCCTCGACATCCTCGGCGCCTGCGCGCGCCTCAGCGCCCCGACCCTGCTCGTGCACGGCACGGGCGACGCGACGGTCCCGTTCGCCGAGTCCGAGACCCTCGCCGCCGCGTTGCCGTGTGCCGTGCACGTCAGGCTGGACCGCGCGAGCCACACCCTGGACGTCGTCCACCCCTTCGCGGGCACGACCGCAGCGCTCGAGGCGGCCCTCGACGCCACCCGCGCCTTCCTGCTGCAGCACGTCTAGCAACGGTGCCCATCTCCCTCTTCGACGTCCTCCTGCGGCTGGCCCAGCTCGCCATCCTGGCGACGATGCTGGGCGCCGCCGCGGCTTCGGGGGTCGCGCCGGGACGCAAGCGGATCGTGTTCGTCGGGGTGGCGGTCGTGGCCTACGCGCTGCTCGTTGCCCTGTGGCGCGCCTGGCGCAACCTGATCGCCTTCCCGTGCGACGAGTTCGGTCCGACTGCCGAGGACCCCGAGCGCCTGCGCGAACACTTCGACAAGGTCGCCAAGGCCAACCGCAACCTCGTCGCCCGCTGGCGGGTCCAGGGGAGGCTGCGTGACCAGCTCAGCCGCGCCCGGGAGGCGACCGAGGTCGAGCGCGCCGAGGCAGCGATGGAGAAGGCCCAAGCGGAGCTGGAGATGTGGCGCGGCAAGTACCGCGTCCCCGGGCGCGAGCGGCGCGCCCTCGAGCGACGCTTCCGGGACGAGTGGGAGGCCCTGCGCACGCTCAAGTACGTGCACGCCGCCCAGGCGCAGATGGAGCACGCGCACGGCCTCAAGACCGAGCGCGGCCGGGATCGCGCGCGGGGTCGAGCTCAGGACGTCCTGAGCAAGGGGCTCAACGACAGCGGCGCGGACCAGGAGCTGCTGCTGCGTTTCGGGCGCGAGTCCGGGCTGCTGCGCGAGGACGCCAGCGAGCCGGCGCCGCAGCTCACCCTGGCCGAGGTCGAGGCGCGTTGGGTCAGCGACCAGGAGACGGTCGAGGTCGGCGGACGCAGCCTGCGCGGCCCGCTCTGGCTCGGCGCGCACCTGCCGGGCAAGGTCGAGGAGCCCTCCCTGATCGATCCGGAGCTTCCCGTGTCCTCGCGAGCGAGCGGGCGCACGGCCCTCGCAGGCTCGTTGAGCTACGCCCAGCTCTCGGGCGCCCAACGCGCCGCGTTCCTCGACTGGATCGCCCAAGGTCGCGCGAGCGAGGCGCCGAGCACGTTCCTGCGGCTCGAGCTGTGCGCGGTCGAGCGGCGCCTCGTCGAGGGCGAGGCCAGCTCGACCGAGCTGCGCCGCGACGTGCCCGGCCTCCTCGCGCTGCTCGAGCGACGCGTGCGCGAGGGCGAGGAGCGTCCCCTCGTCGAGTGGGCGCGCAGCCTGTCGCGCTACGCGAGCCTGCGCTTTCCCTTCGAGGTC
>JAQBVH010000239.1 GCA_027623615.1 Planctomycetota bacterium
GTTGATGCCGGTCAGCCACAGCATGTTCGCGTTGGAGTCGACATCGATCGAGCCGTCGCCGTCGACATCGAACCCGGGGATCCAGCTGTTGGCCTTCGGGTTGTTGTAGAGGTGCAGGCTGCCGAACGGGTTCGAGTTCTGGTGGGTCAGCGGGCTCTCCATGTACGGGCCGTTCCAACCGGAGGCGCTCTGCTCCGCAGAGAGGTCGCGGCTCGAGGCGCTGTAGTTGGTGTACTCGACGGCGTAGGTACCCGTGTCCGCGTGGTGCAGAGCGCAAGCAGTCTTGAGCGAGTCGATCAGGGCGATGATCTTGGTGGTCTTGCTCTTCTCGACGACGCTACCTGAGCGGAAGCTCACCACACCGACCAAGATGGCCAGGATGGTCATGGTGACGACGAGCTCGATGAGCGAGAAGCCAGAGCGGGAGTTCTTGGGGAGGGCTTTCATGGGGGATCGCTGGGGTTGCCCGTGGCAACGGCGGCGGGCTGATTCCTTCCCTCGATCGGGACCTGGCCCCAGGGGTCTTGAACGATTCTCCAATCCTCGCTGCGGTAGCTTCGCGCCACCCGCCTGGGTAGGTTTCTCGGGATGAGCTCGCCCCGCGTCATGAAGTTCGGTGGCGCCGCCCTGGCGGACGGCCGCGCCATTCGTGCGGTGTGCGGAATCGTGACCGAGGAGCTCGAGAGCGGCGCTGCGCCGCCCCTGGTCGTGGTCAGCGCCCACGCTGGCGTCACCGACCAGCTCGAGGCGCTGGGCCTCGCAGCGGCCAGGGGTCGTCCCGATCCGGGACCGGTGCGCGTCCGCCATCGCAGCCTGCTCACCCAGCTCGGCCTCTCCTCGGACCTCCTCGATCGCTATTGGAGGGCGCTCGACGCGTCCCTGGCCCAGGTCGCGCAGCGCGGCGCCCTCGTGCCCGCGGAGCTCGACCGCATCCTCTCCTTCGGCGAGCGCCTCTCGGCCCGCGTCGTGGCCCGCGCCCTGGCCGACCGCGGCGTCGAGGCCACGCCCGTCGATGCTTGGGACCTGGGCCTCGTGACCGACTCGCGCCACGGCGGCGCGCGACCTCTGGACGGTTGCGCGAACACGATCGCCAAGGCCCTGGCCGCCGTGCCCGGCGTCCCGGTGGTGACCGGCTTCCTGGCCAAGGACGCGGGTGGCCAGCTGACGACCCTCGGCCGTAATGGCTCCGACCTGACCGCGGCCATCCTGGCCGAGGCGGTGGGCGCACGTGAGCTCGTCTACTGGAAGGCGGTCGCCGGCATCCTGACCGCCGACCCGCTGGTCGTGCCGGAGGCGCGCCTGCTCCCGGAGCTCTCCTTCGACGAGGCCAGCGCGCTGGCCACCCTCGGGGCCAGGGTCTTGCACCCCGACGCCATTGCCCCTGCCCGGCGCGCCGGCGTGCCGGTACGGGTGGCTTGCGTGACCAATCCCGGTGCCCCGGGCACCCTGCTCGTGGAGCACACCCCGCCCGGCCCGAAGGCCGTGACGTGGACCGCCGACCTGCGCGTCGTCCGCGTCGCTCCTGCCCGGGAGCGGGAGGCTGCGCGGCTCCTGTCCGGCCCCGGCTGGCTGACGCGGCGCCGTACCGCGGCGCAGGTCGAGTTCCTCGTGCGGACGGACGACCGCCTGCAGGCCGTGCTCGAGGCCCTCGCTGGCGAGGCCTCGATCGTGCGCGACGTTACGGCCGTCGCGCTGGTGGGCGCTGGAGTCGGCTCGGACGCAGACCTGATCGCCGCGGCGACCGACCGCCTGACGGCGCCCGACGTTCAGGACGACCGCCTGCTGTTCCTGATCGAGGCGGACGATCTCCCGCGCGCGGTTTCGGCGCTGCACGGTCTGCTGCCAACGGCCGCGACGGCCCGGAATTGACCTCGGCCCGGGCGCCCTCCGGCGGTCGGTGTGCGAGACTCTCGCCCGGAATGACTCCGGTCGACGACAGCGGGGAGGGCCTGCGCCACTTCCGAGAGGTGCTGCGCACGAGCCCTGCGCGGGCCGCGCAGCTGCTCATCGATGTGCACGCCGCTGACGCCGCGGACTGGCTGGAGGACACCGAACCGGAGACGGCGCGCCTCGTCTTCGCCGAGCTCTCCGCCGAGCAGCGAGCGGCGGTGATCGAGCAGGCGGACGAAACGCTGACCCGCGACCTTGCGCTCAACATGTCGCCGAGCGATCTCAAGGAGATCGTCGAGGAGATGCACTCCGACGAGGCCGTCGACGTCCTGGCCGAAGTCGACGAGCGCGTTGCAGAGGACGTGCTCGACTCGCTCAACAACGAGGATGCCGAGGAGCTGCGCACCCTGCGCGCCTACGATCCCGAGTCGGCCGGCGGCGTGATGACCACCGACTTCGTCACGGTGGGCGTCGACGAGCACATCCTCGCGGCGGTCAAGGAGCTGAAGGCTGTCGGTGAGGAGGACGAGGAGGGTCTCGGCGTCTTCGTCATCGACGCCGACGGACGCCCGACGGGCTACCTGACCGAGCACACGCTCCTCTCGAGCGGCGTGCACGATCCGGTCACCCAGTGCATGAGCGAGCCCTACCTGGTCACCACCGACCAGGACCAGGAGGTGGCTGCCGGCATCCTGCACCACTACGACCTCCAGGCGGTCGGTGTCGTCGACGGCGAGGGGCGCCTGGTCGGCGTGATCTCCCAGGAGGACGCGCGCGACATCCTCGCGGAGGAGTTCACCGAGGACGTGCACCGTCTGGTCGGTACGGGTAGCGAACAGCAGACGCGCTTGCCGATCCTCCGGCGCGTACGCCAGCGGATACCGCTGATGGGCGTCACCGTCGCGGGCGGGCTGGCCTCGGCCAAGCTGCTCGACATGGTCGTCCCCGAAGACGCAGGCGGCGGCGAGTTCCAGGCGATCCTGCGTTACTTGCCGCTCATCGTCGGGTTGGCCGGCAACGTGGGTGTTCAGTCCTCGACGATCCTCGTGCGCGCGTTCGCGACCCAGGAGGTCGAGCGCGAGCGCGAGCTGAGTGTTCTTGGCTCGGAGGTCGCGGTCGGCTCCAGCATCGGGCTGATCTGCGGCGCCCTCACCTTCCTCGTTGCGGGCTGGATCGAGGGTAGCTGGGAGCTGGGCGCAGCAGTTGGCATCGCGATCGTGGCGGCTGTTGCCTGGGCGGCCTTGCTCGGCTGCGTGGTGCCCATGGGCTGTCGCCGCCTGAGCATCGACCCCGCCGTCGTGGCAGGCCCATTCCTGATCTGTCTCTCGGACATCTCGGGGGTCAGCATCTACATCGTGGTCGCCAGCCTCCTGATCGGCTTGAATTGAGGCTGTGAAGAACCGTCGGGTGAAGCGCCTGCTCTGGGTCCTCGCGGTCTGCGTGCTCGCGGTCCTCGGACTGCGGGCCTTCGTGTTCGACCTCTACCACGTGACCTCGGCCTCGATGGTGCCGTCGCTCTACCCGGGCGAGGTCGTGCTCGTCAGGTACGACCGCTCGCGCCCCAGCCGCCTGGAGCCGGTGGTCTTCGAACACGGCGACGAGTACGTGGTCAAGCGCGCCGCCGGGATCGGCGGGAGCACCGGCGAGGACATCCGGATCGACAGCAAGGGCGACCTGCGCGTTGGCGGCAAGTACCTCGACCCGGCGGTCGCGCGCCCGCGCGTGCTGCTGTTCGACCAGACCCGCCACGCGATCGACGAGTTTTTCGCCCACGGCGGGAGCCGCAACGATCCCTGGCGCGAGGCCGGTGCCGGCGTGCTCGAACTCGACGCGCGCGACGTGCTGGAGGGTCAGGAGTCGGGCCTCCTGCGCTACCACCCCAAGCTGCTCGATCACTACCTGGACCACCAGGGTCGATTGGTCGAGGGCAGCTTCCCCGTCCACGACGCGGAGGTGGAGTTCGAAGTGCGCGCCCTCGTGGCGGGCGGCCGCCTGCGGGTCGGCCTGCGCGAGGAGGGGGACACGTTCTGGCTCGTGGTTGATCTCGCGGGCCCGCAGCCGCGCATCGCCCTGGCGCGCGAGAACGGCGACGGACTGACCGTGCTCGTCGAGGACGACTGCGCCCTCGACGTGGCCGAGTGGGCGCTGGTCACCTTCGCGAACGTCGACAACCACCTGGCCGCCTCCTACGGCAGTGTCGCGCTCTCGGCGGACTTCGAGCGCAACACGCCAGCGACGGGTCCGCGGCTCACACCCGGCGCTTCGATCGGGGAGCGGGTCAAGCTCGGGGGCGAGGGCTGTCACCTCGAGGTGCGCGGTATTCGCTTGTGGCGCGACCTGCACTACACCGACCGCGGCGAGTTTGGCGTCGGCACACGCCTCACGGTCGACGCGGGCAAGCTGTTCCTGCTCGGGGACAACTCCGCCCACAGCCATGACTCGCGCGAGTACGGGCTGGTCGACGAGGCGCAGCTGGTCGGGCGCCCGGTACTCGTGGTCTGGCCGCCATCGGCGATGAGGTGGCTGAGGTGAGCGCCGCACTCTGGTTGACGACTCTGGCCCTCGTGGGCCAAGACCCCGACCCGACCGAGAAACCGCAGATCGCGCTCCGCTTCCAGGCCTTGGAGCTGGCCGTCTCAGGCGGTCCGGCGTCCTGGGCCGACTGGGACGACGACGGCTGGGTCGACCTGAACGCAGGCGGCGAGCTGTGGCGCAACGTCGACGGCACCACGTTCGAGCGTGTGGGCTCGGCAGCACCCGGGCCCTTCGGAGACTTCGACGCGGACGGCAAGCTCGACCTGTTCGACTTCGCAGGGCAGCGCCTCCTGCGCGGCGACGGCGAGGGCGGCTTCACGCCAGTGGAGCTGGGTGAGCTCGAGCGCACGCTCTCCCGAGGCGCGGCCCTGGGCGACTTCAACGGCGACGGGCACCTTGATGCTTACGTCGGCGGCTACGAGAACTGGGACGAGGGGATCACCTACGCCGACCACCTCCTGCTCGGAGACGGCGCAGGCCTGCGGGTCGCGTGGAAGGAGGCCAGCCTGCGCGCGCGCGGCGTGAGCGCCTGCGACTTCGATGACGACGGTGATCTGGACGTCTACGTCTCGAACTACCGCCTTCAGCCGAACAGGCTGTGGCGCAACGACGGCCAGGCGAGCTTTGAAGACGCGGCCGCCGAGCTGGGCGCGGTCGCGACCTCCGAGGGCTTCGGCGGCGGGCACTCGATCGGCGCGTGCTGGGGCGACTTCGACGGAGATGGGCGCATCGACCTCTTCGCCGGCAACTTCGCCCACGTCGACTCCCGCGGCGACCAGCCCAAGTCGCGCTTCCTGCGCAACACGGACAAGGGCTTCGAGGACAAGGGCACCTGCGGCGTCCGGTACCAGGAGAGCTACGCCTCGCCTGCCGCCGCCGACTACGACAACGACGGGGACCTCGACCTCTTCTTCACGACCGTCTACGGCACGGCTTCCTTCGGCCGCAAGAACAACCCGGTGCTCTACCGCAACGACGGCGACTGGACCTTCACCGACGTCACCAAGGAGGAGGGCTTGGCAGACCTGCCGCCCACCTACCAGGCAGCGTGGGCCGACTTCGACCGAGACGGGGACCTGGACCTCGTCAGCGCCGGCAAGCTCTACCGCAACACCGGCGCGGGCGGCCACTGGCTGCGCGTGCAGGTCTCACGCCACGCGATCGGCGCGCGCGTGCGCTGGACCCAGGGCGAACGCGTCCAGGTGCGCGAGGTCGAAGCGGGCACCGGCGAAGGCAACGCGAACGAGCTGACCGTGCACTTCGGCGGCGGGGTCCTCGAGGAGCCCGGCAAGCTGGAGGTGCGCTGGCCGGCCGGGCCGACCAAGACCATCGTCGTCCCGACCCTGGACCGTTTCCTGGTGGCCACGGTGGGGGAGCGATGAGGACCAATTGGGGACCGGTAGGAGCTTGCGCCGTAGGTGCAAGCTCCGCACGTCGCACCTCCAGGTGCGGCGCCCAGCAACCCTCACGCC
>JAQBVH010000240.1 GCA_027623615.1 Planctomycetota bacterium
AGCTCGTCCACCGGGACGGAGAGGGTGCGCAGGTAGACCTCTTGCACCAGGTCCTCGGCCTCGACCTGGCGCCGCAGGGCCTGGCCGGCCAGGTGCTCGACCAGCAGCCTCAGGCGGCGCTGCTGGTTCCCGAGCCGGATCCCGAGGTCCTGTGGTGCGGACATGGCTTGGTTGTAGCGCGCCGCGCGGGTCGGCCGCTACCGTCGGGGCAGTGATGCTACTGCTGCTGTGCGTCGTAGGCCTCGCCGTCTGCGGCTGGGGACCTGGCCACCACCTCGAGTTCGCGACCCGCGTCGTGCGCCGGCGCCGGGAGCACCTGCCCAAGGCCGTGGCCGACCTGCTCGACGACGAGCGCGACGCCTACCTCTACGGGAACCTCGCGGCGGACATCATCAACATGAAGGCCTACGGGGGGCACCGCAACCACTGCCACCGCTGGACGATCGTCGACGAGATGCGCGAGCACGCGGAGACGCCGGGGCAGGAGGCCTTCATCCTCGGCTACCTCTCGCACCTGGCCGCCGATACGATCGCCCACAACCACTTCGTCCCCTACCACCTGGTGCGCTACGCACGCGGGCGCGGCCTCGGGCACCTGTACTGGGAGATGATGGCGGACCGCCACGTGCCGGAGGCGCGCTGGGACATTGTGTCACGACTCAAGGAGCGCGACGACCTGGCCGCGCTCGACAAGTTGATCAACGCAACCGTGCCCCGCAAGGCGCTCCCGATGGGCGCGAACAAGCTGATCTTCGACCACGTGCTGCTCGTCTCCGAGCGCCAGACCTGGCGCCGCGGCCTACAGCGCCTGCACCCGATCGAGAAGGTCCGCCTCGAGAAGGGCTTCCTCGCACGCTTCCAGAAGGCCGCCGTCGGGCGTGTGCGACTCGCGCTCACCGAACGCGGCCGCCGCGCCCTCGCGCACCTCGACACGACCGGGAAAGCAGCTCAGAAGGAGGCGGCGCGCCTGCGCAAGGAGCTCGTGCGCCGCCATCGTCCGGGCGAAGAGCGCGACAGCGAAGGGGAAAGCCTCGCCGCGCAGTTCCTGGTGGGGATGGAGTCCCCTCCGCCTGACCACGGGCAGGCGGACCCGCACTGGTAGCTGCAGAGACCCTGGGCGGTCGCTGGGCTCCTACGGAAAGCGGAAGTAGCGCACGACCAGGTCGTTCGCCAAGCCGTCCTTGTTCAGGTCGACCTTGGCCGCGGCTTCGTCGTAGAGGAACGCGCCGACCAGGGGAACACCCTCCGTCTCGAAGGTGATCGAGGGGATGGGCAGGGAGTTGAGGGTGCCCATGTAGATGGGCGAGGCGTTCGGGGCCCTGGCGATTCGATAGAGAACGTAGTCGTTGTCGTCCCCGTCACCGTTCAGGTCGATGCCGACGCCGCCTCCGAGGTTGTTGTGCTTCTCGGAGACCCGGAAGAAGCCGAGCCCGCGCGCGGTGGTCACCCCCGCGTCGTCCTCCTTGACCGCGACCCCATAGCCGGGGAACTTGAGGATGTTGGCGGAGGACAGCTCCGGGAAGGTCGGCACGGAGTCGATCTTGTCCCCGTCGTCGTTCTCATCACTCCCGAGCACGTCCTCGTCCAGAGCGGCGACGAAGGAGTTGCTCTCGGTCAGGTTGTCAGCCATCCAGGTGACGCTCACCGGGCCCGGGTTGCTCGTGCCGTGGTTGAAGTTCCAGTTACCCACGGGGTTCGAGGGCACGATCGCTGCCAGGAGCAAGTTGTCGGTCGTATCGTCGCCGTCATGGTTGTACACGTCCGCCGCCTCGTCGACGAGCACGACCCAGACCGCGTCCATCGGGATCACGCCGCCGCTCGAGGGGCCGTAGAAGCCCGGGATCGTGGTGGCCAGGGCCAGCATTTTGTCCTCGCCCGCCTCGGGCAGCGGGGTCGCCAGCGGGTCGCTGGCCTCCACCCAGCGGAAGATCAGGTCGTTCCAGGTCGAGTCCCCGTTCAGATCGCAGCCGGCGCCGCTGCCCTCGTCCGACTCGAGGGAGACCACGCCCGCGAAGACCCTGCCGGCCGACTCCATCAGGTACAGCTTGTCACTCTGGAGCGCGCGACCCACCAGGCCCGTGTTGCGCACGTTGGCCGGGGTCGCGAGGAAGTCGCTGTAGAGCAACCAGTGCAGGACGTCGTCGTCCATGTCCGCGTCCGCGGCGAACGCGCAGTTGAAGGGCTGCCAGGTCGGATCGAACAGGAGCGGGTCGTTGAGGTTCGCCTCCTCACCCTGCTCGTTGACCAGAAAGGCGACGGTCCAGTCGGTCCCGTCCCGGAGCACGGTCACGTTGCTGAGCGGGTCCACCGCCTTGCCGACCGAGGTGACCTGCGCCGCGACGTCGCCGCCGTCGTAGAGGGCCAGCACCGTCGTGTCGTTCGGGTTGCCGTCGCCGTTGAGGTCCCCGTCGACGGTCTCGTCCATGGTCAGGAAGAGCATGCCGTCGTCAACGCGCCAGATGGACAGGGACACGCCGTCGTCGGCGGCGTCGTCGATCGTGCTCGTCACGGGCACCGGCATGTCCGGGATCGCCCCGGGCGTCGACACGGTGGTCGACATCAGGTTCGTCGCGAACTCGGCGACCGGCGCCGCCGGGTCTACGTAGACCAGCCGGTCGTCCACAGCAACCACCGTCGCCGCCGCGGGGTCCAGGGTCGCGAAGAAGGTCGGGGTCGTCGCCGCGCTCTCCACGTAGAGCAGGACCAGGTCGTTCATGTCCCCGTCGCCGTTCCAGATCTTCTTGTCGTCGGCCTCGGACACGACCAGGAACAGGGTCGCGTTCAGGTAGACCATCGAGCGCGTCGCGACCCCGAGCATCGTGCGGCCCTGGGAGCCGGTGTTGATGCGCACCGCGATGGCGTCGGACATGTCCCCGTCGCCGTTCATGTCCGTGTTGCCCGACGCGCTCTCCGAGGCGAGGTACGCCAGCCACGGTCCGTCGATCAGCAGGGGCGTGCTCGGGGCGACCCCGTCCGGGGTGTTGCGGATCTGAAAGGTCGCCGCCGGCTTGCTCTCATCCTTCGCCGCGGTGCAACCGACGGCGAAGAGGAGGAACGGGACGGCGAGGAGAGCGGAGGAGTTGCTCATGCGCATGGCGGTTCGTCGGACGGAGTTCGGCCCTGGGCGCGCACTGTAGCCCGGTGCCCGGTCGTGGGTCGACCCCTCCAGGAATCCGGACACACTCCGGCTCCCCGCTGCACATGCGATCAAGCCAGGAGCGGCACCACGAGCAACACGTACACCACGGCGATCGCCAGGTGGGCCAGGGCGAAGGGCAGCGCCTTGACCACGAACCCACCGAAGCTGAGGGGCACCTGGTGCTTGTGCATGACCGTGACGGCGACGAGGGTCGAGGCGGAGCCGATCGGCGTCAGGTTTCCACCGAGGTTCGCCCCGAAGATGACCGCCCACCAGGACCCGGAGGTGACGGACTCGGGCGCCATCACGCTCTGGGCCTCGAGGATGTTGGCCATCATCGCCGCCAGCGGGATGTTGTCGGTCACCGAGCTGAAGCCCGCCGCGGACACGAGCAGGGAGGCGGTGCCGCCGTGCTCGCCGAGGCCGAGGAGCACGCTCACCCCCCGGCCGATCAGATGCAGCACCTGGGCGTACTCCATCACGTAGATCACCGCGAACAGGGCGCAGAAGAAGCCCAAGAGGTCCCAATCGACGGCCTGGTAGAAGCGGTCGGCGCTCGACTTGAAGCGCAGCAGCATGATCAGGGCGAAGGCCAGGGCCACGTAGCCGAGGCCCAAGCTGGACACCCACGGCAGCACGGAGGCCATGGCGATCACCACGATGAACAGGCCGAGCATCACGGCCCCGAACACGAAGAAGCCGCGGCTCTCGATGCCATCGTTCTCGTCGAAGCCGGCCACGAGGGAGGCCGCCTCCGCCCGCTCGGCCTCGCCGACCAGGCGCGGCACCTTGAAGAGCTGCGCTCCCATCAGGAGGGTCACGACCGTCGTCACCACGACGAACGGGCTCGCGACGATGAAGAACTTCAGGAAGCTGATGCCCGCCTTCTGTCCGACGATGATGTTCGGCACGGAGCTGATGAGGGTCAGCAGACCGCCAACGTTGGTGAGCAGCCCCTCGGTCAGCAGGAACCCCAGGAGCAGGCCCGAGCGCTTGAGCCTGGAAAGCGACACCGCCGAGAGGGACCCGACGATGATCATCGCGGTCACGTTGTTGAGCACGGCCGAGAAGACGACCGTCATCAACCCGTACAGCCAGAGCAGCTTGCGTGGGTCGCCGCCCGAGAGCTTGGTCAGCCTGATCGCGATCCAGGTGAACAAGCCCGACTTCGAGGTCACGTCCACGAAGAGGCTCGAGCCGAGGATGATCGCGATCACGCCCCAGTCGACCGCGGGGATGTAGACCGGCATCACGAGCGCATGCCCGCCCTCGACCAGCCACTGGCCAGGTTCCAGCAGGAGGCCCTCGGGGACCGGCACGGAGACCGCACCGATCAGCACGTCCTGGAAGGGCAGGATGTGGAAGGCGGCGCCCAGGAGCAGGCACACGCTGGCGAACGCGCCGGCGATGATCGACTTCTTGGCGTGGAGCTTCTCCTCGAGCGCGAGGGCGAGGATCAACAGCACCAGGAGGGCGCAGAAGATCGCGGTCACGTGACCCGGGACGGTGTGGGCGCCAGCGGCGAGGAGGGAGGGCATGCCTAGAGGAGCAGCAGGGGCAGGTCGCGCAGCTCGACCGCGAGCGGATAGGCCAGCCCGTGCATGGCGCTGTGGTCCTCGTCCTTGGTGTTGAGCACGAGCAGATCGATGCCGTGGGCCTCGATCAAGGTCCGGTACTCGGCCACCCGGTGACCCATCGAGATCACCGCCTGCACCCGGGCCTCGACGCCAGCCTCGGCGATCGCCGCGCCAGCGGAGCGGATGTAGTCCGCAGGCTCCTTCAGCAGCAGGGCGCGCAACTTCTCCCGGGCCAGCTCCGTGTCGATCTCGGGGATGCGCGACACCACGTCGATGTAGCGCTCGAACACCGCGTCGTCCTCGACGTGGGAGAGGAACAAGGTCCCCCCCGGATGCAGGCAGGACAGCGCCGCGTTGATCAGCGACGCCTCCCCATCCAGGTGGTCCGTGATCGCCATGATCCGATCCGTCGTGCCCGGCGACCACTCCTCCCCCGTCGCATGCTCGGGATGCGGCAGCAGGAGGACGGGGGTGGTCGTCGCCTGGGTCAGGACGTCCACGTGCGCCCCGAGGGTGAACACCCAGCGCCAGGCCTGCGAGTGCAGGCAGCGGTGGGTCGCGACCACGTCCGGCCGCTGCGCCTCCATGAGCTCGAGCAGGTCCTGGGGGCTTTGAAAGCGATCCCCCTCGATCAGGACCGTGGTCACCTCCTCGGCGCCAGCCATCGAGCCGATCAGGCTGCGCACCTGCGCCGCGAAGGCCTGGGCCTCGTCCCCGGTGCGGTCGGTGACGATCATCACCGAGCGCACCGTGCGCCGCTCGTACTGGAAGCGCTCGCGGGTGGCTGAGCGGAACACGCTCTCGAACTGGTCGACCTTGTTCATTGGCGAATCCTACGGGGATGGCGTGGATGGACCCCAACAGCGATTGACCGACCGCGTAGGAAGCTGGAAACCGTCCTCCCGTTCCGGTTGGATGCTCCCCGTGAGAGTTCTGCTCGCCTCCGCCCCCCACGCCGACACCTTCGGCTACTCCATGCCCCCGCCGGGGCTCTTGCGTCTGGGCGGCAGCCTGCGGCGCGATGGGGTCGAGGTCGCGCTCGAGGACCTGGCCTTCCGCCAGGCGTCTGGCGCGCTCCCCGAAGACGACGAACTGGCCGAGGCCGCGGCCGCCCTGCTCCTGGCCCGCGGCGACTTCGAGGTGATCGGGCTGTCCAGCATGGGCGCGACGGTGCCGGTG
>JAQBVH010000241.1 GCA_027623615.1 Planctomycetota bacterium
TCGCCCTGCCGCAACATGGAGACTGCATGCACCTCTTCCTCGCCCTCCTCGCCACGCTCCCCCAGGTGCCCGACCTGGACCCCGCGCTCCAGTGGGGGCACTGGCGCGGCCCTGAGAACACGGGCGTGGCGCCCCAGGCCGACCCGCCGCTGGCGTGGAGCGAGGCGGAGAACGTGCGCTGGAAGGTCGAGCTGCCGGGTCGCGGCCACTCCTCGCCGATCGTCTGGGGGGAGCGCGTCTACCTGACGACCGCCGTGCCGGTCGGCGACGCGCTCGGCCCGCGGCAGAGCCGGATGCCGGGCGCCCACGACAACGCGCCAGTGACGAGCGAGCAGGAGTTCCAGGTCCTCGCCTTCGATCGGGCGACCGGGCAGCGGGTCTGGACGCGCACCGTGGCCAGGGGAGTCCCGCACGACACCGCCCACGTGAGCGGCGGGTACGCCTCGGCCTCCCCGATCACCGATGGGGAGCTCGTTTTCGCCTTCTTCGGATCGGTCGGGCTCTTCGCCCTCGACCTCGAGGGAGTGGTTGCCTGGTCGGTGGACCTCGGCGACATGCAGGTCAAGCACTCCCACGGCGAGGGCGCGGGGCCCGCGCTGCACGGGGACACGCTCGCCGTGAACTGGGACCACGAGGGCGACTCCTTCCTCGTCACCTTCGACAAGCGCACGGGCGAGGAGCGCTGGCGCGTCGAGCGCGACGAGCCGACGAGCTGGGCCACGCCGATCGTGGTCGAGGTCGGCGACGTGCCGCAGCTGATCGTGCCCGGCTCGAACCGCCTGCGCGGGTACGACCTGCGCGACGGCCGGGTGATCTGGGAATGCGGTGGTCTCTCCCACAACTGCGTGGCCTCGCCGGTCCATGAGGACGGAGTCCTGATCGTCGGGAGCAGCTACGAGAAGCAGGCCATGCTCGCGATCGAGCTGGCGGGTGCGAAGGGTGACCTGACCGCCGGCAGCGAGAACCTGCTCTGGACCCGGCGGCGGCGCACGCCCTACGTGCCCTCGCTGCTGCTTTACCGCGGCGTGATCTACAACTTCCAGCACTACCAGCCGATCCTCTGCCGCGGGACCCTACGCGAGGGGGACGAGGGCCCTGGTCCGTTGCGCATCAGCGGCCTCGACAACCTCTACGCCTCACCCGTGGCGGCCGCCGGACGGGTCTATCTGACCGACATGGTCGGGACGACCCTCGTGATTGCGGCCGGTCCCCACGACGAGCCGCCCGAGGCGCTCGCCGTCAACGAACTCGAGGACACCTTCAGCGCCTCCGCGGCGGTGGCTGGGGATGCGTTGTTCCTCCGGGGCGACCGATTCCTCTACTGCCTGGCCGAGGACGACGCGGAGTAGTCCCGCGGGTCGTGACCGCGGGGGTTGGGGATCATTCCAGGCTGCGATGCATCACGTACGCGTCGACCCGCTCCCCGGACGGTCGCTCGAACACCCCAGGCAAGGTGCCGACGATCGCGAAGCCGAGCTCCTCCCAGAGGTGCACCGCGTCCGCGTTGGTCGACACGACCATGTTGTACTGGAGCGCCACGAAGCCAAGCTCGCGCGCGACCTCGAGCGAGTGCACCCCCAGCGCGCGCCCGACTCCGCGACCCTGGGCCGAGCGCGCGACCATGTAGCCGGCGTTCGCGACGTGGGCGCCGCGGCCCGGTTGGTTCGGCTTGACCACGTAGGTGCCGATCACCTTGCCCGCCGCCTCGGCCACGAAGCACGCTCCGCGCGGGTCGTTCCAGTAGCCCATGACCTCGTCAACCGTGGTGTAGACGTACATCTCCCCGGCCTCGACCACCTCGGCCGCGATCGCGCGCAGACCCGGCTGGTCGTCCTCCCTCGCGGGACGCAGCACGAACGGGATTCCTGACGAGGCCATTGGATGAGTGTACGCAGACCTCCTGACAGGACGCTGTCAGGACCGCCCCTGCCAGCCTCTTTCGAAGGGGCACGGTCACGTCACACTGGGGCCTACCTGGGCGCGCCTCCGCGCCCGACTTCAACCCGAGAGCCTCGCTCTCCCCGCCCCCCCTCACTCCGACCATGACCCTCGCCGCCTCGCTCGTCACCGACTTCAAGGCCGACCTCGAGCGCACCAAGAAGATGATCGCCGCCATCCCTGCCGACAAGCTCGACTGGCAGCCCCACGCGAAGTCGATGACCCTCGGCGGCCTCGCCGGGCACATCGCCGAGAGCCCGGCCTGGGCCTGCGCGATGATGGAGGACGAGATGGACATGGGGGCCGCCGACTGGAAGCCCTTCGCCCCCGCCTCGCTGCAGGAGATCCAGGCCAAGGTCGAGGAGTGCGCTGGCGCGTGCCTCGGCGCCCTCGTCGGCAAGGACGACGGCTTCATGACCGCGACCTGGACCATGAAGAACGGTGACCAGGTAATGATCGCCGAGCCGCGCCACCAGGCCATGCGCGGCGTGCTGCTCACCCACCAGGCCCACCACCGCGGTCAGCTCTCGGTCTACCTGCGCCTGCTCGACGTGCCCGTGCCCGCGACCTACGGGCCTTCGGCCGACGACGCTGGCGGCTTCTGAGTCCCCGAACCTGCTGAGCCCCTGAACGCATGTGCGCCGGTCGACCGCGAGGTCGGCCGGCGCGTGTTCTGACCGGCCAGCTCCAGACGAGCCAACCCAGCGTCCCGGTCTCAGGCGTCCCAGTCGAGGCGCTTGTTCTTGTTCCACCAGCGCCGCCACGACTCCGGGTCGTTCTGGCGCGCACCGGAGAGCTTGCCGAGGCTCTGGTTGCCCGGCCCACGCAGCGCACCCCAGAGGGCCTGCGCCGTGCTGTCGTTGCCGCGCGCGTTCTCCCGGTAGGACTCCATCTTCTTGAGCAGGTCTTCGAAGAGGCTCTTGCGCACCTTCTGGTCCTTGCCGTCGAAGTTGCCGAGCGCCGCGGCGGCCGCCCCGACGATCTGGGGCACGTCTTCGCCGAGCAGGTCCGCGAGCGGCTTGACCGCGTCGTCCGACCTGGTCGCGCCGAGCGCCAGCACCAGCTCGCGCTGCAGCGCGACGTCCTGCCTGTGCTTGGGATTGCCGATCCAACGCAGGAGGCGCTTGGCCCCGTCGTCGCCCGTCTTGCCGAGGGCCTTCGCCGCCGCGATGAAGAGCCCGGTCTCACGCTTGCCGTCCCTGTCCGCGCGCCGCTTCGCGAGGAAGACCCGATCGAGGCCTCGCACGATGTCCCCACGGTCGTTGTCGCCCGAAGACTCGTACTGCCCGGCCAGGGACTCGATCAGCTGCACGGCCTCGCGGTCCTTGGGGTCGTCCCGCGCGCTCTTGCCGACCCTGTCCTCCAGGGTCTCGAGCAGGGTCTCGATCTCGGGGCGATCGTCCGGACGCTCGTCGTCGTCGGCCGCAAGGACCGAAGGTGCGAACGGCAGCAGGCAGAGCAGCAGGGCGAGGCGCATGGGAACGATCTTAGGCATTCCGACGAGCGGTAGTCTCCGGGGGTTCCTCCAAACCGGAATCAGCAGGCGTCGAACCCCCATCCAGGACGCCGCCGATTTTCTATCGGCCGCTCGCAGCTACCCTACGCCAACGTAGGTAGGGTCGAGCAGCACCCATGCCGAGCCTGAGAGGAATCCACGTCGCCGCAGCCGCGGCCTACAGCCGGGTCTACACCCGGCTCGTCGCGACCGCCGAGTCCTGGTCGCGTCGCAGCGTCGGCCGGCGTGGCGCGTTGGAGCCGGAGGCCCTGGCACGAGACTTGGCTGCGGCTCGCGCCGCAGACGGTGACCTGCCCGGACAGCTCCTCGCACCTGCTCGCTCTGGCCACCCGAGAGATGCGCCGCGTGCAGATCGACCACGCTCGCGCGGCACACGCCCAGAAGCGTGGAGGACACCGTCGCCAGGTCAGCCTCAGCGGTGAATTCGTGATCCACCGTCGCCCCGACGAGCAGCTCGAGCACGCCACGCTGCTCGAGCGCATCGCGGACCACAGCCCGCGCTGGTCGCGCATGGTCGAGCTGCGCTGGGGTCGCGGCCTGTCGGTGCAAGAGACCGCGCGCGAGCTCGGCCTATCCACCGCCACGGTCGAGAAGGACTCGACCAAGCTACGCGTCTGGTTGACCCGAGAGCTGCAGCGGACCCGCTGAGCCCTCGGCCGGGGACGCGCCCTCGAGCTCGCCCGCGCCCATCGCGTTGGCCCCAGGACCCGGGCCGAGGAGCGCCATCGCCGAGCGCACCTGGAGCATGTCCAAGACCGCGTGGGCCACCATGGGGATCCAGAGCGAGCCGCTCGCGAGGTAGAGCCCGCCGAAGACCAGCGCGATGCCGACGATCTGGCCTGCGGCCTTCGGGCCCTCGTACATGTGCAGCAAGCCGAAGGCGATCGAGCCGACGAGCAGCGCGGCCCAGGTCGGCATCCACGTGCCAAGGTACCAGATCACGAAGCCGCGGTAGACGATCTCCTCGCACACACCGGCGGTCCAGGAGAGCGCGTCGAACCAGCGTCGCTCCCGCCGGTCCGTGGGGACCATGGCCCTGACCGGCTCGACCTGGGGCCGGACGCGCTCGCGGAAGGCCCCGTCGTGGTGCGCACGGCGCAGCTGCCAGAGCTGCTGCGCCACCAGCACGACCACGAGGGCGAGCACGACCCAGAAGCCAACGCCGGCCTGGAACCCGAGCCCCAAGCTCGACCAGTCCCGGGCGAACCAGAGCCACGCGCCGAGCAGGACGAGGGTCTGCGTCCACTGGAAGGCCATCGTTGTCAGGTAGCCGCGTACACGCCCCGTCCGCTCGAGGGAGTCGAGGTACTGCTTGCCCTCGATGGCGGAGTAGAGGGGCATCACCCCCAGGATCAATGCGGCGAACAGGTGATCGAACCAGGCGGGCATCAGGCGTCCTCCTTGGACTTGCCAGGGGTGAAGATGAGCGTCACGACCGCGGTGTGACCCTGCCTGCGGGAGCGGCGGGTGCCCTCGCGGGCGAAGATCGCCTCGATCTCACCGATGTGGCGATTGATCTCGGCGATCGCCTTCCAGGGCAGGCGGCCGTTCATGCGGCGCCCGTAGAGCCGCCGCTTGGGACCCTCGTCGAGGGCCTCCTCGTCGTCGAGCGCGGCGTCGAGCTCGCGACCCGCCATGCGCAGGATGGCGTGGATCGCCTTGCTGGTCTGCTCACGGGCGGGGCCCTCGTTGTTGCGCGGGACCTCGAGCTGGCGCGCGGGCAGACGGTAGATCGCCTCGGCCCGGTGCCCCATGCGGCGGTCGCGCACGTGCTCGAGTAAGCCCACCGAGGTGAGCTTCTTCACGTGGTAGTAGAGGGAGTCGGGCGCGCGCTCCATGCGCTCGGCGACGTCCGCCACGGCGCAGGGGCCCCAGATGCCGAACAGCTCGAGGAGCTCGAGCCGGACGGGCGAGGTCAAGGCAGCCAGCTGCTCGGGTCGTTCGATGAGCAGGGTCTCGGGGACGGGGTCGGCGTCGGCCATGTTGAAAAAATGGCTGATATTTCAATATCACGCAAGGCCCGCGGCCGCGAAACTCCGTCAAGGAAGCGTGAGGGTCGCCCCGCCGCTCACGTCCTCCGGTCCGATCGAGAGGCTGCCCGAGGTCGTCCCGCGCCTCCACCGCGCCTGCCCGGAATGGGGCACACGCAGACGCGCGTGTCCATCCTCACCGACCTGCGCCGTCGCCACCCACTCGAGCGGCCTCCCGTCGATGCGAAACTCGAGGCTCACGCGGAGCGACTCCCCGGGTGCGCCCTGCGCAACGACCTCCGCTCCCGGCACCCGTTCGTAGACCCAGCAGAGCGGGTTCCCAGGCGAGGCGTCGGGTGCGCCGCTCGAGCCGAGGTAGACCAACCTGAGGGTACCCAGGTCCGCGAGCGCGGGGTTGCGCCTGGGTACACCGTCCGGCATGGGCACCCCGCGCGGG
>JAQBVH010000242.1 GCA_027623615.1 Planctomycetota bacterium
CGGAGCCCCCCTCGCCGATCACCACACAGACCACCGGCACCTTCAGCTCGAACATGTGCAGGATGTTCTCGGCGATCGCAGCCGCCTGGCCGCGCTCCTCGGCGCCGATGCCGGGGTAGGCGCCGGGGGTGTTGATCAAGGTCACGATCGGCAGGCCGAGCTTCTCCGCCAGCCGCATCTTGCGCATGGCCTTGCGATAGCCCTCCGGGTGGGCGCAGCCGAAGTTCGTGGCCAGGCGCTCCTTGGTCGTGCGGCCCTTGCGGTGGCCGACGAGCATGATCTTGCGGCCGCGCAGGGTCGCGAAGCCGGTCACGATGGCGGCGTCGTCCCGGAACTGCTTGTCGCCGCGCAGCTCGATGAAGTCCTCGAAGGTGTGTCTGAGATAGTCGCTGGCCACGGGCCGCTCGGGGTGGCGCGCCACGTTGACCGCCTCCCACGCGGAGAGACCGGCGTAGGTCTTCGCGAGCTGAGACCGGATCTTGGCCTGCCACGAGGCCACCTCGTCCTGGACGTTCAGTCCGGACTCCGCGGCCTTCAGCTCCAGCTCAGCCAGCTGGGCCTCCATCTCCTGGATGGGGGCCTCGAAGGCCATGCCGGGGGTGTTGTCGGTCCTGCGTTCCTCTTTGGCCATCGCTGCTTCCGGCCGTCTGGGCACCCGGCCTGGGAGGGCCGGGAGTGGCTGCGGTCGAACCGACATCGTCCGCGACCCGGGGTTCGAAGGCAAGGGCATCAGGGCCGCCCGGCCATTGGGTCCCAACACGAGGCTCGCTAGACTGCGCGCTTCCCGCTCCCCTTACCAACCCCAATCGGCCGCTCCGCCCCCCACCATGGCCTCCGCTCCGACCGTGGCCCTCCCCGACGCCTGGCGCGTCGAAGTCTTCCGCAAGGACTCGTTCGACGACCCCGATGGCACCCACGCCCAGGGCGCGATCGCTGAGCTCGAAGTCTCTGGCCTCGAGCGGATTCGCATGGGTCGCGGGTACCTGCTGCCGCCCGACCTCGACCGCGGGGCGGTCGACCGGATCGTCGCGGGGTTGCTCGCGGACCCGGTCGTCGACGAGGCGCGTGTGATCGAGCCGGGCAGCGAGCCCGGCGCTCGCGACGCCCACCGCATCCTCGTCGCGCGCAAGCCCGGGGTGATGGACCCGGTCGCCACGACGTTGGCGGCGGCCATGGTCAAGGCGGGCCTGCTCGCGAGCACGCCGACCGTCGGCACCTTCCGCGCCTGGGAGCTGTCCGGCGCGATCGACGAGGCGGACCTCGCCACGATCGCGCAGCGCGTCCTCGCCAACGTCGTGATCGAACAGGTCGCCATCGGCAGCGAGGGGCTGTTCTACGGCAAGCCCGCCGGCCGCGCGACACGGCGGCGGGTCGAGGTGCCGCTGCTCGCGGCGGACGACGCCAGCCTCGAGCGGCTCTCGACCGAGGGGGAGCTCTCCCTCGACCTCATCGAGATGCGCGCGATCCAGGCGCACTACAAGGCCGCAGGCCGCGAGCCGAGCCTGGCCGAGCTCGAGACGATCGCCCAGACCTGGAGCGAGCACTGCCAGCACAAGACCTTCCGCGGCCTGATCGAGATGGACGGGGAGGTGATCGACAACCTGCTCAAGTCGACCATCGCCGCCGCGACCCACGAGCTCGGCAAGGACTGGTGCGTCAGCGTCTTCCACGACAACGCCGGCATCATCGAGTTCGATCCTGACGTCGACGGGGGCTGGGACCTGGCCTTCAAGGTCGAGACCCACAACCACCCCAGCGCGATCGACCCCTACGGCGGCGCGGGCACCGGCATCGGCGGCGTGATCCGCGACATCCTCGGCGTGGGCCTCGGCGCCAAGCCGATCGCGAACATCGACGCCTTCTTCGTCGGCCCTCCGGACCTGCCCCGCGAGGACGTGCCCAAGGGCTCGATGCACCCGCGCCGCATCCTGCGCGGCGTCGTCGCCGGCGTGCGCGACTACGGCAACCGCATGGGCATCCCCACCATCTCAGGCGGGGTCTGGTTCCACGAGGGCTACGTCGCGAACCCGCTGGTCTACGCGGGCACCCTCGGGCTGCTGCCGCGCAGCGCCGCGACCAAGGAGGTCAAGCCCGGCGACGTGATCCTGGTGGCCGGCGGCCGCACGGGGCGCGACGGAATCCACGGCGCGACCTTCTCGTCGGTCGAGCTCTCCGAGGACAGCGAGACCGTCTCGGCCGGCGCGGTCCAGATCGGCGACCCGATCACCGAGAAGCGCCTGCTCGATGGCCTGCTGCGCGCCCGTGACGCGGGCCTCTACCGCGGCTTGACCGACTGCGGCGCCGGCGGCCTGTCGAGCGCGGTCGGCGAGATGGGCGCCGAGTGCGGTGCGCGCGTGGACCTCGAGCAGGTGCCGCTCAAGTACCCCGGCCTGGCCCCGGACGAGATCTGGATCTCCGAGGCCCAGGAGCGCATGGTCATGGCCGTCCCGCCCGAGGACCTCGACGCGTGCATCGCCGTCTTCGCGGCCGAATGCGTCGAAGCGACCGCGATCGGGACCTTCACGGACACCGGCCTGCTCGAGCTCTTCTACGAGGGCGACGAGGTCGGGACGCTGCAGATGGACTTCCTGCACGAGGGCACGCCGCGGCCCACGCGCCAGGCGGAGTGGACCGCGCCCGACCTGCCCGACCCGGGCGCGCCGCGCCTCGACGACCTGCACGCCACCCTGCTCGACGTGCTGGCCAGCCCGACGATCTCGAGCAAGGAGTGGATCATCCGCCAGTACGACCACGAGGTGCAGGACATGTCAGTGGTCAAGCCGCTGGCCGGCCCGGCGGGCGTGGGTCCGGCGGACGGGGTCGTCCTCAAGCCGCTGGTCGAGTCGAAGAAGGGGGCCGCCCTCGGCGCCGGCGCGAACGCGCGCTACGGACGCCTCGATCCACGGGCGATGACCCTGTCGGCGATCGACGAGGCCCTGCGCAACGTCGTCTGCTGCTACGGCGACCCGAGGCGCACCGCGATCCTCGACAACTTCTCGTGGGGCAACTGCAACAAGCCCGACCGACTCGGCTCGCTCGTGATCTCGGCCAAGGCCTGCTACGAGGGCGCGATGGCCTACGGCACGCCCTTCATCTCTGGCAAGGACTCGCTCAACAACGAGTACCGCGTCGGCGAGGAGAGCCTGGCGATCCCGCCCACCCTGTACGTGTCGTCCCTCTCGATCGTCCCGAACGTCGAGCGCTGCTTGACGATGGACGCGAAGGCGGACGGCAACCTGTTGATCCTGGTCGGCGACACGCGTCCCGAGCTGGGCGGCAGCGAGCTGCACGCGCACCTGGGCCTCGACGGCGGTCGGGTGCCCTGCCCGGACCTGAAGCGCGCGCCCAAGCTCTTCGATCAGCTGCACGGCGCGATGAAGATGGGCTACCTCAAGAGCTGCCACGACCTGTCCGAGGGCGGGCTCGCGGTGGCCGTCGCCGAGATGTGCCTGGCCGGCGGCCTCGGCGCGGACATCGACCTGTCGGTCATCGGCCACGAGCCGTTCCCGGCGGGCTACAACCCGACCACGACGCTGCTGTTCTCCGAGAGCCCGACCCGCTTTCTGATCGAGGTCGAGCCCGGCAAGAAGTACAACCTGCAGACCAAGCTGATGGGCGTCTCGTGCACCCCACTCGGGCGCCTGTCGCGCAAGGGCAAGCTGACGATCAAGGACGTCGGCGGCGCGCCGTGCGGCGCCTGGACCCTGGACGAGTTGCGCGAGGCCTTCCAGCGCGTCGGCAACGACCTGGGCGGCTTCCACGGCGAGGGAGACTCCGAATGACCACCCCCAAGGCACTGGTGCTGCGCAGCGGCGGCACGAACTGTGAGGACGAGACCGCGCGGGCCCTCGAGCTCGGCGGCGCCGAGGCGGACATCCTGCACTGCGATCGGGTCCTCGAGGACCCGGCGCGGCTGGACCCGTACCAGATCCTCGTCTTCGCCGGAGGCTTCTCCTACGGGGACGACCTGGCGGCGGGCCTCGAGCTGCGCACCCGACTGCGCGAGAAGCTCGGCGGCCACGTGGCGGGCGGCGGGTTGATCCTCGGCGTCTGCAACGGCTTCCAGGTGCTGGTCGAGTCCGGCATCTTCGAGCCGGACAAGGCCCCCGAGGAGCGCTCGATCGCGCTCTACGCGAACGCCTCGAACCACTACGAGTGCCGCTGGGTCGAGATCGAGGCCCAGGATTGCCGCTGCCCCTGGCTGACCGCGGGCGAGCGCATGCCGACCCCGGTGGCCCACGCCGAGGGCCGCTTCGTCGTGCGCGACGGGGCCGCCCTCGAGGCCCTGCGCGCCGGCGGCCAGATCGCCCTGACCTACGTGGGCCAGGGCTACCCGGCCAACCCGAACGGGGCCGTGGCCGACATCGCCGGCATCTGCGACCCGACCGGCCAGGTGCTGGGCTTGATGCCGCACCCCGAGCGCAACCTCGACCCGTGGAACCACCCGGCCTGGACCAGCCTGGGCAAGCGCAGCGAGGGCGAGGGCCTGGCCTTCTACCGGCGCATGGTCGAGGTCGCGGCCTCGGGCCAGCCGGTGGTTTGAGGGCTTCCGCGAAAGTTGGGAGTCGATTTCTGAGGCCCGACATTGGAATCGGGTTCCCCAGCTTGTCACCCTGCGCATCTACCGCATTCCAAGGGGGGAAGCCTTGAAACACCTGATTCTCGCTCTCGTGCTGGCGCCCATCGCGGCCCTGGCGAGCTGCGCGCCGCTGGCCATCGTCACGACCACCATCCTCGTCACCGACGACTGGAAGGACAACGCCCTGACCGCCGACGTCTCCGATGACGTCAACGTGGTCTGGGCCAGTGTCCGCAGCAGCATGGCCAACATCACGGACGCCCTGCTGCACGTCGACGAGGACCACCGCGCGATCCAGACCCGCGTCGACAACGCCGTGGTCGTCGTCCACGTGATGCAGTGGGACGTCGACGAGACTCGCATCTACGTCGAGGCCCAGAAGTACATGCTGCACAGCCCGGAGGTCGCGCAGCTCGTCATGCAGCGCCTCGTCGCCAACCTGCGCGACTAGGAGCCACCCGTGGCTCCAGTCCGTGGTCCCGGGTGGTTTGGATGGGTCGGCGTGTCCCTCCTCGCCGGGCTGGGGGGCTGTAGGTCCGAGCCTCTCGCCGTCGTTGTGATCACCTCCAACATCGCCGACGAGTGGAGGGAGAACGCGCTCACGGCCGATGTCCGGATGGACGCCACGATCCTCGACGTCGACGAGGCTCACCGCGCGATCCAGACCCGCGTCGACAACGCCGTGGTCGTCGTCCACGTGATGCAGTGGGACGTCGACGAGACCCGCATCTACGTCGAGGCCCAGAAGTACATGCTGCACAGCCCCGAGGTGGCGCAGCTCGTGATGGAGCGCATCGTCTCCGACCTCCGAATCCTGAAAGACCCCGGATGAAGCACCTCAGCCCTCGCGCCCTCACCGCGCTGCTCCTCCTCCCCCTGCCCCTGTTCGGCAGCTGTGTGGTGGCCGCGGCAGGTGTAGCCGGCGCCCTGGTCACCAACGAGTTCACCTCCAACGCCTCGCTCGCCTTCCTCGAGGAGGACCTGGACCACGTCTGGAACACCGCCAAGGAGACCATGCAGCGGCGCTCCCTCGACGCGGTCCAGATCGACGAGCAGACTCGCGCCCTGCGCGCGAACGTGGACGGCGCCACGGTCACGGTCCAGGTCGCCCGCTACGACGGCACCCAGATCAGGCTGGCCGTCAGCGCCAAGAAGTGGGGCTTCTACGACGCGGACCAGGCCAACACGATCATCACGCTGATCAAGAAGGAGATCGACCGCTGAGCGCCCCGAAAGGGGTCGCCTGCGCGCCGATCGCCAGCGAACGAACGAGCGCGGCCCGGGCTGATGCCCTGGCC